>JAFAVO010000205.1 GCA_019242385.1 Gammaproteobacteria bacterium
GTCGACACCCAGGTCATCAGCAGCACGAAGAACGCGATGCCGAGGAGATAAGGTGAGCGCACCACCTGGGTGAATGCGGCAAACATGCTCCCGCCGAGCGCACTCTCGGTGCGTGCCGGCTGCGGCTGCGCGGCCTCGGGCGCCGCAGCTGACACCGCAGCGCGATGCGTGCGCTGCCAGCGGATCAGCTTCGACATGAATACCAGCGACACGAGCAGCAGTCCCGCCGAGATCGGCAACAGGTTGATGGCCCCGAGCGGGACGGCGAGCTCGCGCGCGATGGTCGGACCGATGAGTCCCCCGGTGCTGGCGCCCGCCCAGATCGAGCCGAACAGGCGGCCCGCCTGCTCGCGGGTGAAGACATCCGCCATCAGGCTCCAGAAAGCCGCCACCACGAACAGGTTGAAGACGCTCACCCATACGAAGTAGGTGCGGGCAATCCAGGTGTGGTCCGCCTCGAGCCGGAACCACACGTAGAAGCCCAGGAGGTTGAGCGTGAAGAAGCCGTACACCCAGGGGAGAAACACCGTGCGCGGATAGCGGGAGGTGAGCCAGCCGTACACCGGCTGCAGCAGCAGCATCACGACGAATACGCCCCAGAACAGGGTGGGAATCTTCTCCAGGCCGGAGGTAACCCCCATGGCATCGCGCACCGGGCGCAGAATGGTGTAACTCGAGAAGGTGCACAGCAGCGTCGCGAACGCCGCGAGCAGGGCCGGCGCCTCACCCGGCTGCAGAACGACCAGGCGGCGCAGGAGTTGGCTCATCGCACGGCACCTCGGTTGTGGCGGCGTAGTGTGCCACACCCGGGCAGGCCGGCTCCCTTGACACCCGCGAGGCGCGCAGCGCAACCTTTCCCGCGTTCCGCCTCAGGTGAAGCAGTCATGAGAAGAAGAACTTTCTGCGCCGCGGGACTCGCCGCGCTCGCTGCAGCTTCCTTGCCCTTGCGCCGCGTGAGTGCCGCCGGCGAGGAGGTTTCCACGGTGGCTCTCGATGGCCGTGAGCTCACACTCAACCCGGCCGAGGTGGCCGACCTGCGCGCGAGCCTGCGCGGTCAGCTGTTGACCCGCGGGGACACCGGCTACGACGACGCGCGCAAATTGTGGAATCCAGCCTTCGACCGTAAACCTGCGCTCATCGCTCGCTGTCTGGGTGCGGCCGACGTGACTCGTGCCGTCAGCTTCGCCGCTGCGCATGGGCTTCTCACGGCCGTGCGCGGTGGCGGGCATAGCCTCTCGGGACAGTCGGCCTGTGATCGCGGCCTGATGATCGATGTGGCGCCGATGCGAGCCGTGGAGGTCGATCCGCAGGCGCGCCGCGCGCGGGTGCAGGCGGGTGCGCTGCTCGGACATCTGGACCGCGAGGCGCAGGCGTTCGGCCTCGCCACCACCGCCGGCACGGTCGCGGATACCGGTGTCGCGGGCCTCACCCTGGGTGGTGGCGTCGGCCGCATCGGGCGGCGCTTCGGGCTCACCAGCGACAATCTCAAGTCCGTGGAGCTGGTCCCCGCGGATGGCCGCTGGGTCCGGGCCAGCGAGGCCGAGAATCAGGATCTGTTCTGGGCCGTGCGCGGCGGCGGCGGAAACTTCGGCGTCGCCACCTGTTTCGATTTTCAGCTGCACGAGGTGAGCCCGCAGATGTACGGCGGGCAGCTGTTCTACCCCCTCGCCGACGGGCGCCAGCTGCTGCGGCACTTCGCCGATTACGTGGCCACCGCACCCGATGAGCTGTATGTCGATGTGGTGCTCGAGTCACATCCGAAGCTGGGCCACGTCGTCAACTTCGACGTCTGCTACAGCGGAAAATTGAGCGATGCGGAGCGCGTGCTCGCGGGGCTGCGCAAGCTCGGCAAGCCGCTGCAGGACGAGCTCGGGCCCAAGACCTACCTGGCGCTCCAGGGCAGCGTCGATACCCCGGGGTTCTCCAAGTTCGGCGTGTACGTCAAAGGGGGGCTGATCTACGGGCTGAGTCCGGCGCTCATCGACGCGGTCGTCGCGGTGATGGAGTCGGCACCCTCCGACATGGTGGAGGTCTGGTTTCAACAGCAGGGCGGAGCCATCAGCCGCTTGCCGGCGCAGGCGACCGCCTACTGGGGCCGGAGCGCGAGCCACAACATGGGGCTGGTGGGCGCCTGGCCGGCGGGCAGCCCGGACGCCGAGGGCAACAAGGAATGGGTGCGCAAGGCCTGGGCACAGATCGAGCCGCTGACGCGCGGCAACTACGTGAACATCGCCAACACGGATGATCGCGACAGCCGGGTGCGCGAGGCCTACGGGGACAACTGGCAACGGCTGCAGCAGCTGAAGAAGCGCTACGACCCGGCGAACCTGTTCCGCCTGAACGCCAACATCAAGCCGGCCTGAGGGCCTGCGGCGCTGCCCTGGGTGCTGAGGCCGGCGGCGGCTTAGAATGGCTGCCGGATACCCCGCCATGGATATCGACGCACTGCCGATCACGCGCCTCGGTCGCGAGCGGATACGCGAGCTGTCGCGGCGCTCGGACGCGCGTGGCCTGCTGCAACTCGCCACGCACGCCGGACTTCTCGCGCTGACCAGCGGCCTGCTATTCGTGAGCCGCGGCCATGCGTGGCTCGCTGCGGCGCTGCTGGCGCAGGGCGTGGTGCTGATCTTCCTCTTCTGTGCGCTGCACGAGTGCATTCACGGTACTGCGTTCGCGAGCCCCTGGCTCAACGACGTCCTCGCCTGGGTGTGCGGCGCACTGCTGCTGCTCCCGCCGGAATATTTCCGCTCGTTCCATTACGCGCACCATCGCTTCACCCAGGACCTGCAGCGCGATCCGGAGCTGGCGCTGCCGCCGCCGGCGAGTCCCGCGGAGTACTGGTGGCGGGTATCGGGCCTGCCGTACTGGCGCGAGCGTCTGCAGACCAGCCTGCGCCATGCGCTCACCGGACGGGTGACCGAGCGGTTCGTGTCCGCGGCGCGCGCGCCGGCAGTGGTGCGCGAAGCACGCATCCTCTGGCTCTATTACGCCGCGATCGCCGTCCTGTCGATCTATCTGCACAGTGCCGCAGCGCTCCTTTACTGGATCGTGCCGGCGCTGCTCGGGCAGCCGTTCCTCAGGCTTTTTCTGCTGGCCGAGCACACCGGCTGCGCGCTCGATGCGGATATGCTCGCCAACACGCGCACCACCTACACCAACGCCGCGGTGCGCCTGCTCACCTGGCGCATGCCCTATCACGCCGAGCACCACAGCTTTCCCTCGGTGCCGTTTCACGCCCTCGCCAGGCTCAATGCGCTCCTGCCAGCGCAGGGCCGGGTGACCTCTGCCGGGTATGTGCGGCTCCACTGCGCGCTGCTGCGCGAGCTGCGCGCGGCACGCACGCGCGCGCGCCTGGCGGCGCGCTAGCGGCAGGCGCACGCCTCACTCGTCGTCGATGGTGTCCGAAAGCACGGCCTTGCGGCGCGCGATGAAATCCCGCATCGCCTCATCCTGCGCCGCGTCGATGCCGGGATCCTGATACTCCGCCAGCATCTTCTTCCACACGCGGTTGGCGCGCTGCTCGGCGCTCAGCTTGCCCTCGAGCGACCATTGCTCGTAGGAAGAGTAGTCGGCGATGGTCGACTGATAGAAGGCGCTCTCGAAGTTCGCGAGCGTGTGCGCACAGCCGAGGAAATGACTGCCCGGCCCGACCTCGCGGATGGCATCGAGCGCCTGGCCGCGCTCGCTCAGATCCATGCCCTGCGCGAGCATCTGCATCATGGCGCACTGGTCTGCGTCCATGACGAACTTCTCGTAGCTCGCGACCAGGCCCCCTTCGAGCCAGCCCGCCGCGTGCGTCACCAGGTTCACCCCGGCGAGCAGCGTCGGCAGCAGCGTGTGCGCACTCTCGTACGCCGCCTGCGCATCGGCGACCTTGGACGCGCACAGCGAGCCGCCGCTGCGGCAGGGAACCTTCAGGCGCCGGGCGAGCTGAGCCGTCGCGAAGATCATCTGCGTCGCCTCCGGGGTGCCGAAGGTCGGCGCGCCGGTGCGCATCGATATGGCGCCCACGAAGGAACCCAGAATGACCGGAGCGCCCGGGCGCACGAGCTGCGTCAGCGCCATACCGGCGAGGGTCTCGGCCAGGATCTCCGCGAGACAGCCGGCGGGAGTCACCGGTCCCATGGCGCCCGCGAGCACCGCCGGCACTACGATCGTCCCCTGGTTGTGGCTGGCGAACACCCGCAGCGCGCGCAGCATGCGCCCGTCGTACACCAGCGGAGAATTCGAGTTGATGTTGCCGAGCACCACCGGATGAGTCTCGAGATATGGCGCACCGAACAGCGTCTGTGCGAGGCCGACGGCATCGGCGGCATGGCCGCCGGTCTCCGGGGTGGCCTCGCAGCCCTGGTCCGAATAGCGGAAGAATGCGTACTGGATATCGAGATGGCGCTTGTTGGGTGGGATCTCCATCGGCTCGCACATGCAACCACCGGAGAAGTGCATGGCCGGCGCCATATGCGTGAGCTTGATGAAGTTGATGAGATCCTCGAGCGTGCCGTACCGGCGGCCCTGCTCGATATCGGTCACGAACGGTGGTCCGCCGACCGGAGAGAACACCGTGGCGTCGCCGCCGAAGCGCACGTTGCGCTCGGGGTTGCGCGCAAACAGCGTGAATTCCTGCGGCGCGGTGGCAAGCAGCTTGCGTGCCAGCCCGCGCGGGATGCGCACGCGCTCTTCCTGTACCTCGGCCCCCGCCTGGCGCCACAACTCCAGCGACTCCGGATCGCGCCGGAACTCGATCCCGACCTCCTGGAGGATGGTCTCGGCGTTGGCCTCGATGATCTCGACCGCTTCCAAGCTCAGTAGCTCGACCGGCTGCAGGCGGCGGCGGATGTAAGGATATTTGACGGCGCGCGACTGGGCACGCGCGCGCCGGGTGTCGCGGCCGCGCCGCGCGGGGGTCACGGTCTCGCCCATGAGTCAGGCCTTTGTGCAGCGTGCATGCACCTGGTCATCTTACGCTTACACCCTTTCCAACATCGCGCTGACATGGCCCGAGCGGGCCTCGCCCACGCTTGACACACAACTATCATAAAGGTGCAATGCAGGCTTTGGCGCGTGCTGGCGACACAAGAACCGTGCATCTCGTCGACGCAACCCTGTTTTATTCTCCGACCTCCGGCGGCGTAAAGCGCTACCTGTCGGCGAAGCATGCCTGGCTCGGCGTGCACACCTCGTGGGAACACACCATCGTGGTCCCGGGCCGCGAGACCCATACCGAGCGCGGCGGAGTCTGCACGCTATCGGGCTATCCGGTGCCGGGAACCTTCAACTACCGCCTGCCGCTCAACCCGCGCCGCTGGACTCGGCTGCTCGAGGAGTTGGAGCCGACACTGATCGAGGCCGGGGACGTGTTCCACCCGGCCTGGGCCGGGTGGCTCGTGGCCCAGCGCCGCGGCATTCCGCTCATCGGCTTCTACCACTCGAATCTGCCGCAGCTCGCCGGGCGGCGCAGCTGCGGGTGGTTCACCGAGCCGGTGCTGCGGCGCTACGTGCGCCTGCTGTATGAGCGCTGCGACCTCGTGTTCGCGCCGAGCCGCCTGATGTGCGAGTACCTGCGCAGCCTGGGGCTCACGCAGGTAGCCCACCAGCCGCTCGGGGTCGATGCCGAAGTCTTCAATCCCGCGCGGCGCACCGAGGGGCTGCGCGCATGGCTGGGGCTGCCCGCGCACACACGCGTGCTCGTATATGCGGGGCGCTTCGCCGAAGAGAAGAACCTGCCGGTGCTGCTGCAGGCCTTCGCACGGCTCGGTGCGCCCTATCACCTTTTGCTGATCGGCGGCGAGCATGCGCGCCGGCCGGCGGCCAACGTCACGATGCTCCCCTACCGCCGCGACAGCCTGGAGCTCGCACAGTGGATC
>JAFAVO010000234.1 GCA_019242385.1 Gammaproteobacteria bacterium
CCGGCGCCGTGCCCGCGGGCAGCGCAGCCGGGGCACCGGTGGCGGTCTTTATGGCCATCACGCCACCCCTTTCTCGTCCTGGCCGATCAGGAGCGTGCGCGGATTGGGAAAGGAGTAGCGCGGCACCCGGAGATTGGTGGAAGCGGGAGAGCCATCGAACACCCGCCCCGCCAGATCGAAGCGCGAGCCGTGGCATGGGCAGAAGAAGCCTCCCGGCCAGCTCGGATAGAGCTCCCCGGCCGCGAAGCGCTGCTTCGGCAGGCATCCCAGATGGGTACAGACGCCGATAAGCACCAGGTATTCCTCGGTGCGCGAGCGCAGTGTGTTCGTAGCGTACGCGGGCTGCTCGGAGTCCTGCGATTTGGGATCCTTGAGCTGGCCGTCGTGGCCCGCGACCCGGGCGACCATCTCCGGGGTGCGCCTGACCACGTAGATGGGGGTCTTGCGCCAGACCGGCACGGCCATCTGCCCGGGCTCGATCTTGGAGATGTCGAGCTCGACCGGCAGGCCCGCAGCGCGGGCCCGCTCGGAGGGACTCCAGGACTCGATGAAGGGGACGGCGACAAATGCCGCGCCGACTGCGCCGGTCGCTATGGTCGCCCCGGTGAGAAACTTGCGTCGGCTCAGGTCGACTTCGTCTTCGGCGACGACTGCGTGATCCGCCATCCAACCGTCTCCACTGTCATTCGCTTATCGATCACCGCGCGGACGGGCGTCGCACGCGCGATTTCGTACCCTGCGGGGAGCGGCGCATTATACACACACCAACGAACACCCCGTTCGCGCCTTGCGGGCGCGCCAATGCGGGTTTCTCGCGGAGTGCAGCATGCTCGGGCGCCTGGGGAGCGCATTGATCTTCGTGGCCGGATCAGTCGTTGGCGGGCTGGCGCTCGCCTTCCTGATTGTCGCGCTGCGCCCCGAGCTGATCCGCAAGGCAGCGCATGCCACCCCGGTGGCAACGCCCGCCGCGGTGCCACCGGCGCTGCCCGCACCGGCGCGCGTCACCTATGCGGAGGCCGTCGAGCGCGCAGCTCCGGCGGTCGTCAACATCTACACCGCGCGGCTGGTGACCGAGCGGCTCGCGCCCTCACTCGGGGAGCTGTTCGGTGAGTACATGCCGCGCTATCGGCAGCGCATCGAGCGCAGCCTCGGCTCCGGGGTAATCGTCGATCCGGAAGGCCATATCGTCACCAACCATCACGTGATCGCCAACGCCGACTCGATCCGCGTGCAGCTCGCCGATGGCCGCGTGGCCGAGGCGCGCATCGTCGGGCGCGATCCGGACACCGATCTGGCGGTGCTCAAGATCGACCTGACACCACTGCCGGTGGCCCCCGTCGGGCGCTCCGACCGGCTGAAGGTCGGTGATGTGGTGCTCGCCATCGGCAACCCCATCGGCCTCTCGCACACCGTGACGCACGGCATCGTGAGCGCGGTGGGGCGGCAGCAGCTCGGCATCGCCCCGCTCGAGGACTTCATCCAGACCGATGCGCCCATCAACTTCGGCAACTCCGGCGGTGCGCTCATCGACTCGAGCGGTGCGCTGGTCGGCATCAACACCGCCATCGTCGCCAAGAACATCGGCGTCGACGGCATTGGATTTGCCATCCCGGTCAACATGGTCCGCGGGGTGCTGGGCGACATCATCGCCCACGGCCGGGTGATTCGCGGCTGGATCGGCATCGTGCCCGAGGACGTCCCGGAGGAGCAGGCACAGCAGCTCGGCCTCGGCCAGCCGGCGGTGCTGATCGGCAATCTGTACGTGGGCAGCCCCGCGCAGCACGCCGGGCTGCAGCCCGGGGATCTGCTGCTCGGCATCGACGGCACCCCGCCGCACAGCGCCCAGGATGCGCTCGGCCGCATCGCGAGCCGCCAGCCGGGCACGAGCGTTCTGCTGCGCGGCATGCGCGCGGGGCGCGTGTTCGAGGTGCGGGCGCAGGTGGGCGAGCGGCCGCGCAGCGGCTGAAACCGGACGCATATGGAGGCACCCTCATGAGCACCATCGAGACGCGCCGCTTCGCAACCCGCGCGGAGCTCGACGCTGCGCTCGCGCAGCGCCTCGGCGCCGCGATCGCCGCTGCGGGCCCGAGCGCCATCATGCTCTCGGGAGGGGAGACGCCGCTGCCGGCGTACCGCGAGCTCGCTTCCCGCTCCTTGGCGCACGATGCAGGCCTGCACGTCCTCTTCTCGGACGAGCGCTACGTTCCGAGCGACTCGGACGCGAGCAATTACCACCGCGCCCGGCCGCTGCTCGATACACTCGCGCTGCCACCGCAGCAGCTGCTGCGGGTGCGTACCGAGCTGCCGCTCGAGCAGGCGGCCGAGCGCTACGAGCGCGCACTGGAGGCTCTGCTCACGGCCGGAGTCCGCATCACCCTCGGCCTCCTCGGGCTCGGGGCCGACGGACACACCGCTTCGCTCTTCTCGCGCGGGGACCTGATGCGCGCAGCGGGTCACCTCGCGATCCCCGTGCAGCGCCCCGACGGCATGTCCGCGGTCAGCGTGACTCCTGAGCTCCTCAGCCGCGTGGAACAGGTGCTCTTCGTCGTCGCTGGCGGCAAGCAGCAGGCATTGCAGGCGCTGGAATCGCACGACACCAACCTGACCGCCTGGCGCGCGGTGGAGGGGTGCCGCGCGGTGCAATTGTGGGTCTCTCTAGACTGAGTCTGGAGGCAAAATCGCGTGTTGCGATAAGGCAACAGGCACCACAGTTATGTTGTAGCTTTTGTAAGGATCATATAAGGTCCCGACCAAGCAGAGGGTCTCATCTGGATTTGAGCTGTTGCGAAAAGCACAGCATTTGAAACCAATCGAGAGCTTGGCGGGATCGTTGCAGGTTCCGCCGCGAAGTAAGAACGCTTCCTCTTAACCAAATAGTTCGCATTCAACTTCGGGGAGTCACTGGAACATGAACATGGGAAATAACCGCATCCTCAGAAGGGCGGTACGCACTGCGCTGCTGAGCGGGAGCACGGTCGCGGGCATCATCACGCAACCCTCGCTCGCCCAGGAGCAAGCTCCCGCCGCCGCGGCGGCCGAAACCGCACCGTCGATCACCGA
>JAFAVO010000311.1 GCA_019242385.1 Gammaproteobacteria bacterium
CCGAAGAAGCGCAGGTTCTGCCGCACCGTCAGGTTGCCGGGGAGGGTGGCATACACCGCGGCGAAATTCGCGCGCGCCAGCGCTGCGGCGCGCTGGCGGCCGACATCGAAGGCACCGATGCGGATCGTGCCTGCGCTCGGGGCCAGCACGCCGAGAATGGTGTTGATGATGGTGGTCTTGCCGGCGCCATTCGGACCCAGCAGCCCGACGATCTCCCTGCGGCCGAGGCGGAAGGACACATCGTTCACGGCGAGCAGCCGTGCATAGGACTTCGAAAGGTTCTGGACGCTGAGCACGCTCGTCGCGGCGGTGTCAGCGGCGGTGCTGCCCGCCGCCGCGTCCGTGCTTCTCACGGTGGCAATTGCACCCAGAAAGGCTGCCTCGGGTCGGCCTGCACGGTATCGGCAGGTCCGATGCCGACCAGCTGGACGATCACTTCGTCGTTGCTGTTGGAGCCATCCCAATGGAGCGCCTGAGCGGGGTGCAGCATGTAGCTGCCGGCCTGCCATCGGATCTGATCCGGCCGCAGGCGCACGAAGTCCGCGCCGCCGACCGGTGTCTGACTGGAAGCGCCGGTGATGAGCGCCGCACAGCTGAGGCAGGCGGTCGCCGCCGCGGTCACTCCCGAGCGCATGCGCTCAGGCCTTCAGTCGCAGCCGGCCGAGAAAATCTCGCTTGCCGATATGCGCGCCCTTCCAGCGCAGGATGTCGTACGCGGTCGTGGCGTGGAAGTAGAAGTTCGGCAGCGAGAAGGACAGCAGGAAATTCTCGGCGGTGAACTCCAGCCGATGCTCGCGGAACTCGAACCGCATGTCGCGGCCCATGAAGCTTTCCACCTCGGCGGGTTGAATGGACTCGAGCGCTTGCAGCGTGTCTGCAACGCGCGCTCTGAGCGCTGCGAAGGTCTGCGGCGCAGGCGTCGTGTCGGGGGAAAACACCCCGCGGCGCACGCCCTCGATCGAGCCGAGCGAGTGCACCGTGGTCGATTTCACCTGATAGGCGAAGGGCAGCATGTCGCCCGCGAGCCGCGCATCGATGATGTCCTCGGGTGGTATGCGTTTCTCGCCGCAGTAGGCTTCCGCCGTAGTAAGGAGTCCTGCGACGGCTCCGAGGGTTTGCCGGTAGGCGGGAATGGTGGCGTCGTAGAGTGAGAAGGCCATGGGCTGCTCCTAGCGATAACCCGCCTCAATGCCAGAGGCGGAGGTCCTTTGGCAACTCCATCGAGCTGCCGGCGTCGGCATCGGCACGGCTCGCGGGCTTCGCGCCGCCGCCGCGGGCGTCCTCGTCTTCGAAGGCGCTCGCGGCCGGAACCTCGAGTGCGTGTGCGCCCGCGCCAGTCAGTGCCTCGTTCAGCCCGGGGAGTTGGGTGCGGGTCAGCTCATCGAAGTGCGTGGCAATATCGCTGAGCTCGCCGCGCAGCGCTACGATGTTATCCAACTGATAGTGCGCGGGCGGTCCTTCCCAGGAACTGATGGCCCCGTAGAGCTGGTCGGTGTGCTCACGCAGCCGTTCCTCGCCGGTGATCGCCCCGCCTTCGGTCGTGGCCACGATGCGCTTGCGCAGCGCATCGAGTTTGCCGTCGAAATCCGCCAACCGATGCTCGAGCGGATCAGCGGCTGCGCGCCCCTTGCTCGCGGCGGCGACCTGCTCGCGCAGAGCGACGATGCGCTCGAACAGAACCGATTCGTCGTTGAAGAGCGTGTACACCTGCATCGCCGCGGCGTACTGCGCCTGGCGGTCGGCGAGCGTCCAGCTGACCCGGCGGTCCAGTCCGACGGTCACTGGCAGGGTATAGCTCTTGCCGTTCTTCTCCATGCGGATGGTGTAGCTGCCCGGAGGCACGCGTGGACCGGTGGTGCCCGCCTGGGCCAGCTGTACCGCCGGCGGCACGTGTGGAGCTCGCCGGTGCATGCTCCAGAGAACGCGATTCAGTCCGCGCCGGGTGCTCGCCGGCAGCTCATCGATCACCGCTCCGCTCGAGTCGAGCACCTCGATCCGCAGCTTGCCGAAGAGCTGGCGGGTGCGCTGGTAGTAGGTGATGACTGCGCCGTCCTTGGGGTTCTCGCCGATGAAAGCGGCCGCGCCATTCGGCCAGCCGCCGTTCGCCTCGATGCGCTGCTGCACCGGGCGCGCATCGATGAGGGCTGCGTCCTGCGCGGCGAGCTCGGGTGTCAGGTGGCGCAGCGGAGTGATGTCATCGATGATCCACATGCCCCGGCCGTGAGTCGCCAGTACCAGATCGCTGTCGCGCGGCTGGACGGCGAGGTCGCGCACTGCCACGGCCGGGAAGTGACCGCCCTTGAACTGTGCCCAGTGCGCGCCACCATCGAGCGAGACCCACAGTCCGAGCTCGGTGCCGAGGAACAGCAGCTGCGGATCGAGGGTGTCTTCCTTGATGACGTGCGCGTAGCCGCGCACGCCGCGGGCGTCCTGTGGGCTGGCGAGCGCCGCCCAGGTCTTGCCGTAATCAGTGGTGACGTAGAGATAGGGGGCCAGGTCGCCGAAGGTGTGGCGGTCGAAGGCGACGTAGGCAGTGCCGGGGGCGAAGCGGCTCGCCTGCACCCAGTTGACCCAGCTGTTCTTCGGCAGCCCGTGGACGTTCGCGATGAGGTTGTCCCAGTGCTGCCCGCCATCGTGCGTCAGCTGCAGGTTGCCATCATCGGTGCCCACCCAGATGAGCCCGGCGGTGACGGGCGACTCGCTGATCGAGAAGATGGTGGTATGCATCTCGGCCACGGAGTTGTCGACCGTCACGCCACCGGACTGCTCCTGTTTCTGCTTCTGCGCGTCGTTGGTCGTCAGATCCGGCGAGATGCGTTCCCAGCTCTGGCCGTGGTCTTTCGAGCGGAACAGGAACTGTGCACCGATGTAGAGCGTCGCCGGATCGTGCGGCGAGAGGGCAATGGGGGTGTTCCAGTTGAACCGCAGCTTCTTATAGCGCTTGAGGTCTTCCGGACCGAGCCGCGGCTGGATGTCGCGTGTCTCGTGGGTGCGCATGTTGACCCGGCCTATCGCGCCGCCCTGAGACTCCCCATACACGTAGTTCGGATCGGTCGGGTCGGGGTACATGAAAAAGCCGTCGCCACCGATCATGTTTTCCCAGCGCGAGCTGGTGATTCCACCGGGGTAGGAGGAGTCGCCCACCCAGGCGCTGTTGTCCTGCAAACCGCCGTACACGTGGTAAGGATCGGCACCATCGAGACTCACGTGGTAGAACTGCGAAACCGGCAGGTTGTCGGTCTTCCACCATTTGTTCGCCCCGTCGTAGGAAATCCACAGGCCGCCGTCATCGGCCGCGAACACGTGCTGCGAATCGGCGGGATCGACGAACACATCGTGCACGTCGCCGTGCGCACCATTGAAGCCGCCGACGCTGGTGAAGCTCTTGCCGCCGTCCTCGCTGAGGATCAGGCTGCCGTCGGTCTTGAAGACGCGCCGCGCATCCTTCGGGTCGACGATCAGATTGGCGAAGTAGAACGGGCGCCACACCATCCACTGGCTCTTGTCGCCGCGCTCCCAGCTGGTCCCCCCGTCGTGAGAGATGAGCAGCCCCGAGTCGGTCGACTCGATGAACGCGTAAACCGTCTTTGCATCGCTCGGCGCGAAGGCGAGCGCGATACGGCCATAAGGCTTGGCCGGCAACCCGGTGCCTTCCCCGGAAGCGAGCTCACTCCAGGTGCGCCCGCCATCGACGCTGCGGTAGAGCCCGCTGCCTGATGGCGCCTTCGGTCCGTCACCGCCGGAACGGAACGTCCAGCCCTTACGCCGGAAATCCCAGAGTCCGGCGAGCAGCACATCCGGGTTGCCCGGTTGCATGGCGATGCTCGCGCAGCCGGTCGAGAGATTGGCGCCCTTGAGGATCAGTTGCCAGCTCTTGCCACCATCGACCGTCTTGTAGAGGCCGCGGTCGGGCGAGTCGCTCCAGAGCTTTCCCGGGACGCACGCATACACCGTATCGGATGAGCGCGGGTCGATCAGGATGCGGGCGATGCGCTCGGAGTCCGGCAGACCGGAGAACATCCAGGTCTCACCGCCGTCGTCCGATTTGTAGATGCCGTTGCCGATGGAGACGCTGTTGCGCGTCCAGGATTCGCCGGTGCCCACCCACACGTTCTTGACGTTGCGCGGGTCCACGGCGATCGCGCCGATCGACTGCACCGGCTGCTCATCGAACACGGGCTTGAAGGTCGTGGCGCCATCGGTGGACTTCCATACTCCACCACTCGCCGCGCCGACGAACAGCACCACCTTGCCGGAGCTGTCGCGGTAACCGGCGAGTGCGGAGATGCGTCCGCTCATCGCCGCCGAGCCGATGTTGCGGGCCCCGAGGCCTGAGATCACACCCGAATCGATGGAGGCAACGGGAGCCTGGGCCATTGCCGCCCCGAGATATCCCGACAACAGCGCGCACACGGGCAGCGCGGACTTGAAGCGCATCAATGGTTCTCCTGAGTCTATCGGGCGGGGACGGCGGCCGGGCGCGCTGCTGGAAACTTGAAGAGGCTCTTGTCCGGGGTGACGTTCACTTCCGCCTTGGCGATCTGCAGCTTCTGGCGATCGTTCGAGCCTTTCTGGTAGGACTCCATGGCGAAGGGCACATAGACCCCGTTCACCTGCTCGTAGTCGCCGTAGTCGGTGATGGTCTCATTGGGGACACCGTGCTCGATGCGGCGGTTCACGGTGCGGATCTCGAGAAAATAGTCGGGATCGAGATACACATAGGTGACATCGCCGTTGGCGCGCGTCACGCGCAGCTTGTGTGCCTCGGTCCCATCGATGTCTTGTGTGCCGAGATAATCCAGCCGGTATCCTTTCGCCTGATAATCCACCAGCGGGCCGGTGAAATCGGCGGCGTCCTCACCGAGCGCCTTGGCGTCGTCGGCCGAGAGCTTCTCCGGATCCTTGCGGCCCTGGAACGGATTGATCTGCCAGGCCTCCGAGCCGTCGTACGCCTGCACTCGGGTAAGACCCTGGAGCTGAACCTCGTAGCGGATCGCGCTCGGGCGCTCCACCAGGGAGGTGTAGCCGACCTCGAGGGTGCCGCCATTCACCAGCACCTTCCCCGACAGACGCAGGGACTGGATGGCGTTCAGCTTGTCGATGCCGCCTTTCGCGGCTACGTTCTTCGCGGCGAGCTCGGCGGCCGTGTAGGCAAAGGCCCCCGGGGCCGCCAAGATCATCAGGGCGGCGGCAATTCGATGCATGGATTCCCCGTGTCCTTTTGAGAGCGGCATATGATGCATTCAGTGACCGGGTGGCGCCACCCTCGGCGTTGCGGCACAGGCATTCAGCTCCGCAGGCGCAGGCCCTGGGGGTCGTAGAGCGGCTCGAGGCGAAGGGTGGCGTCGCGCATCTCGCCGAGAATGTCGATCTGGAAGCGGGCCCCTTCCTGCGCCAGCGCCGACGGCACGTAGCCCGCCGCCAGACTCTTGTCTATGCAATGGCCGTAGGCACCGGAAGTGACGTAACCGACCGCCGCGCCATCCTTCATGATCGATTCGAAGCCGACGACCTCGGCATCGGTATCGTTGACCTCCATGATCACGAAACGCCGTCGCGGCCCGGCCGCCCGCTCGGCGAGCGCGCTGGCTTTCCCGGTGAATTCCCGCTTGGTGAAATCGATGTAACGGTCGAGCCCGGTCTCGCCGGGGGTGTAGTCCGGGCGGAAGTCCTTGTTGAAGGATCCATAGCCCTTCTCCAGACGAAGCGAGGAAAGTGCCCGGCCGCCGAAGTGAGCGAGGCCGAGCTGCGTACCCGCTGCGAGCAGCTCCTCGTACAGGGTCAGGAAATAATCCGGGGTGGTCCAGATCTCGTAACCGAGCTCGCCGGTGAAGCCGGCACGTGTGAGGATCGCCGGCGCGAGTCCGACGGCGGTCTCGCTGACCTGAAACAGCCGGAAGGCCGCAGCGGAGAGATCCGTGCGGGTGAGCGGCTGCAGGAGCTCGCGCGCGCGGGGTCCGGCGATCGATACGCCAGCGAGCGTCGAGGCTGCCGAGCGCACCCTGACATCCGCGGGAGGCTCGGCCTGCCAGAACCAGCGCAGATGGAACTCCTCGGCAAAGCCCGAGCCGATGATCAGGAAGCGATCCTCGGCGAGACAGGCGATCGAGAGGTCGCCCACGATGCGTCCGCCCGCATTGAGCATCGGCGCGAGCGCGAGCCGCCCGGGGCGCGGAATGCGCGAGGCGAACACACGATCGAGCCAGGCGCGGGCGCCACGGCCCGCGATCTCGTACTTGCCGTAGTTGGTTGTCTCGTACAGGCCCACTCCGCTGCGCACCGCCCGGCATTCCGCGCGCACCACGGCGAAGGCTTCCGAGCGGCGATAGGTGGGAGTCTCCGCAGGGGCAGTGCCGGGCGGGGCGAACCACAGCGCATGCTCGAGGCCGAAGTTGGCCCCCATGACCGCGCCGGCCGCGAGCAGCCGATCGTAGATCGGCGAGCGGCGTACCGGACGTGCCGCGGGCAACTCTTCGTTGGGGTAGGCCAGACGGAAGCGGCGCGAGTAATTCTCCGGGACCTTGAGAGCGGTATATCTCGGGGTGGCGAAGGCGCCGAAGCGGGCCACGTCCATCGACAGGATGTCCTGTCCCGGGTCCTTCTCGGCCATCCAGCGCGAGAGCACGAGCCCGATTCCACCGCCCTGACTGAAGCCCGCCATTACGGCGCAGGCCACCCAGTAGTTGCGCAGGCCGCGCACAGGGCCGACGAGCGGATTGCCATCGGGCGCGAAGGTGAAGGGACCGTTCACCGCCTTGCGGATCCCGACGCGACCGAGTGCCGGGAAATGCCGGAAGCCCACCTCGAAATAGGGCGCCAGGCGCTCGAAATCCTCCGGCAGCAGCTGCATGGTGAAATCATCGGGGGTCGTCTCGGGCGACCACACCACGCCGTGGGGCTCGTACGTGCCGATGAGCGCGCCGCGGCGCTCCTGGCGCATGTAGATCTCGCCCGAGTAGTCAGTGGTATTGACGATCTCCCGCTCACGGCCGGCAAGCTCGGGCAGGTCCTCGGTGAGCAGATAGTGATGCTCCATCGCGAGCACCGGCAGCTCGATGCCCACCATGCGTCCGACCTCGCGCGCCCAGAGACCCGCGCAGTTCACCACGTGCTCGGCGCGCACCACGCCTTTGTCGGTGAGCACGTTCCAGCCGTCCTGGCGCGCCTCGAGCGCCAGCACCCGCGTGAAGCGCTCGACACTGGCGCCGAGCTGTTGCGCGGCTTTCACATAGGCATGGGTGGTTCCGGAGGGGTCGCAGTGTCCGCCATCGGCACGCCACAGCGCTCCGATGAAGTAGCTCGTATCGATGAGCGGATTGAGCTCGCGGGCCTGTGCGAGCGAGATCATCTCGGTCTCCATGCCGAGGTAGCGGGCGCGCGAACACAGCAGCCGCAGGCTGTCGAGCTCGCCCTGAGTCGCCGCCAGCATGAGTCCGCCGTTTGGATGCAGCCCGCAGGATTGCCCCGAGACCGCCTCGATCTCGCGATACAGATCGATGGTGTACTTCTGCAGGCGCGAGATGTTGGCCTCACCATTGAAGGTATGCATCCCGCCGGCGGCGTGCCAGGTCGAGCCGGAGGTGAGCTCGCTCTTCTCGAGCAGCAGCACGTCACTCCAGCCGATCTTTGCCAGGTGGTACAACACGCTGGCACCGACCACGCCGCCGCCGATGATGACCGCTCGCGCGGAGTCCTTCATGGAGTTCTCTCTCCGGACAGGGATCCAACGGTAACATTCGCGCCAACCGCGAATCCGAACGGCGCCGCGGCGGCTGCCAGCCACTCGCGCAGGTGCTGAGCGGTGCTCGAGGGCGTGAGCAGCAGCCAGCCCGCGGGCAGCGCCGCGATGATCACCTGCACCTGCGCCATGGAGGTTGCCGCGACGCTGCCGGCCACGAACGCGCTCGGGTGCAGATCGAGCCGGCAGCCACGGGCCAGCACCTCGAGCACCGCAGGCCCGGCGAGGTGCAGCGCGCTCAGGCCCGAGGAAAGCTCGATGGCCGCGGCACACGCTGCGCCGGCTGCGCGCCAGCCCGAGAGCGCGACGCCCGCGGCAGCCGGCACGGACAGAACCAGCCAGCGCTGCGGGCGCACGCAGAGCACGAGTGTGTCGCGTGCCGCCGCGACCCAGCCGACCGGGGGAAGCGGCAGCGCGCGCCGCGCCGCAAGTGCCTTGAGGACCTGGGTACGCTCGCGCAGCCCGGCGAGCTCGATGATGTCGGCTTGAACCCGCGCGCAGCTCATCCCAGCCGGCGCACCGATTCCACTCGAGGGCTCGACACCGGTAGAGGGATCGACCCCGGTGGACGGCCCGGCCCCGGTGGACGGCCCGGACCCGGTGGACGGCCCGGACCCGGTGGACGGTGCGCTGTTCTGCTCAGGAGCGGACACGTGTGTTCTCCGGATCGAGCATGCGCGCATCGAGGATCTGCACCTCTACCGTCTCCTCGTGCACCGGGGAGCGGGCGAGCAGCCGTTGGCCGAGCCGCTGGCGGCCGCCGCAGAGGAGGGCGAGGCCGACCCAGCCTTCGAACTCGACCGAGGGCGTGCTCGAGGTGAGATAGCCGAGGCTTGCAACGGGCGCCTCGCGTGCAACCAGCTGGCTGCCATTGCGCAGGCGCTCCTTGTGGTTCGCGGCACGCACTCCCACCAGCTGCAGTCGCTCGGCTGCCTTGAGTCCGGCACGCTGTGCGAGGCTGCGGCCGATGAAGTCTCCCTGCGCCTTCAGCATGCGCTCCAGACCGAGATCATCGGCACTGGTGTTGCCGTTGAGCTCGGCGGTGGTCACGTGGCCCTTCTCGATCCGCAGGGTGTTGAGCGCATCGAGACCGTAGGGACGGATGTCGAAGCGCGCGCCGGCTTCGAGCAGCGCCGACCAGACGCCGAGCGCCTGCCCGGCGGGGACGGCAATCTCATAGGCGAGCTCGCCGGAGAAGGAGATACGGAACAACCGTGCCGGGACTCCGGCGATCACCGTTTCGGCGACCGCCATGAAGGGAAAGGCCTCGTTCGAGACATCGAGTCCCTGGAGGACCGATGCAACGACCTCGCGCGAGCGTGGGCCGGCGATGGCGAACTGTGCCCATTGATCGATGACATCGGTCAGGATCACATCGAGCGCGGAGCACACGCTCTGCAGGTGAAACTCCAGGTGCTCGAGCACCGCCGCGCTGTTGGCGGTGGTGGTGCTCAACAGGAAGTGCTGTGGCCTGAGCCGCGAGGTCGTGCCGTCATCGAGCAGCACCCCATCCTCGCGCAGCATGATGCCGTAGCGCGCCCGCCCGATGGGCAGTGTGGAGACGCTGTTCGCATAGATGAAATCGAGAAAGCGCGCGGCATCCGGTCCCTGCACGTCGATTTTGCCGAGACTCGAGACATCGCTCAGACCGACGCGTTCGCGCACCGTGCGCGCCTCATCGAGCACCGCTGGCCAGCCGGACTCACGTGCATACACGAGCGGCCGCAGCCACAGTCCTGTCGATACGAATGTGGCGCCGGCGGACTCGTGCCACTCGTGCAGCGGCAACCGCCGCCGCGGACGGTAGTGCTCGCGGACCTCGGCTCCCGCGAGAGCCGCAAAGGGCACCGGCTGCGCGAACGGTCGAGCCCGCAAGGTACCGACCTCGGCGAGCGGCACGCCGCGTGCCGCGGCGAGCACTGCACACCCGACCAGCCCGCCGGTGCGTCCCTGATCGGTCGCCATGCCGAAGGTGGTGTAGCGCTTCATGTGCTCGAGGTGCTCGTAGCCCTCGCGTGCAGCGAGGCGCACGTCATCGGCAGTCACGTCATTCTGCAGATCGATGAAGGATTTGCCTCGTCCGCGCACCTCCCACAGCTCACCCATCGGGCTCGGCTCCCGATCCGGCGGCAGCTGCGCGAGCGGGCTCGGCTCGATCGTCCGGCCGAGGTCTGCCGCGATCGCACAGGCGGCAACATCGCCGTCGCGTGCCGCAGCGGCGAGGCCGAACACGCCGCGGGCGGCGCCGGCGATGCGACCGCTCGTCGCGGCCAGCTCGGGAACGAAGGCCGCCAGGGCATCGTCCCAGCGAAGCGTTGCACCGAGCTGCGTGGCGAGCGCGGTGCCGGGACTGTGACCACCGGAGATCAGCAGGGAGTCGGCCTCCAGGTGGAAGCGGCGCCGTCCGTCGGGCTCAGTGATGGTGAGCGAGCGAACCTCACGATGGCCGTGAACCGCGCCCACCCTGGCGGCGCCGTGCACCGCGATGCCGAGTGAGCGCGCACGGCCCGCGGCATGCGAGTCCGGGCGCGGGTCGATGACGCCGGCGCAATGCACTCCGGCGGCGGCGAGCGCGAAGACCGCCTCGTAGGCTTCATCGTTGTTGATGAAGAACGCCGGGCGGCGGCCGACCGCGACCCCATAACGCTTCAAGTAGCTGAGGGCAGCTCCAGCAAGCATGACGCCCGGGAGATCGTTGCCCGGGAACGCGATCAGACGCTCGACCGCGCCGCCCGCGAGCAGCACGCGCCGTACACGGATCACGCGCAATCGCTCACGCAGTCCGCCAAAACGCGCACTCTCCTCGGGGCCGAGGGTCTCGAGCGCGGCAAAGACACCATGGCCGTACGCTCCAAGTACGGTCGTGCGCCTGAGGCACCGCAGTGCGGGCCATCGCCCGAGTGATGCGCACACGGACTCGCGCCATGCCATCCAGTGCCCATCGAGCAGCGTGCCACCTCCCGGGACCACGTCCTGATCGGCGAGCATGACGCGCAGGCCGGCGGTTGCCAGGCGCTGAGCGGCGGCGAGCCCGCACGAGCCCGCGCCGACGATGAGGACGTCGGCATGCTCATGCACCGTCTCCGCCG
>JAFAVO010000148.1 GCA_019242385.1 Gammaproteobacteria bacterium
GCCGCGCGGAAGGAGTAGATCGCCTGGGCATCATCGCCCACCACCGTGAGGCCTGCGCCGTCGGGCTTCATGGCGTAGAGGATCTCCGCCTGCAGGCGGTTGGTGTCCTGGAATTCATCGACCAGCACGTGATCGAAGTGGGCGCCGATGTGCTGCGCGAGGCGCGGCTCGGCCATCATCCCGTGCCAGTACAGCAGCAGATCGTCGTAGTCGAGGAGACTCGCGTGCTGCTTCTGCTCGACGTAGGCGCGGTACAGCCGGGCGAGCTCACTCTCCCACTGCGCGCACCATGGATAGTGCTGCTCGAGCACCTCACCGAGCGGTGCGCGCGTGTTGACGCGGTTGGAATAGATGGCGAGGCAGGTGTCCTTGCGCGGGAAGCGCTGCTCTTTCTCGGCGAAGCCGAGCTCCTCGCGCAGGCTGTCCAGGAGATCGGCTGCGTCGGAGCGGTCGATGACGCTGAAATGCGGGTCGAGCTGCAGGTGGGCGGCGTAGTGGCGCAGCAGCCGGTTGCCGACTGAGTGAAAGGTGCCGGCCCAGCTGAGCCGCTGGGCAATGCTCTGGGTCGCCCCGCCGAGGGTGTCATTGAGCGCCTTGCGGGTGATCTCGTGCGCACGGCGGCGCATCTCGAGCGCGGCGCGGCGGGTGAAGGTGAGCATGAGGATACGCGCCGGGTCGACGCCATTGATGACCAGGTGCGCCACGCGATGCGCGAGCGTATCGGTCTTACCGGTCCCGGCGCCGGCGACGATCAGCAGCGGTCCGGCGCGATACCCTTTCTCGGGGAGCGCCTCGCCGTGAGTCACCGCCTTGCGCTGCGGGCCGTTGAGCCGGTCGAGATGCGACGTCGTCGTGGCCATGGGCGTACTGGTACCAACTATACCCTTTCGTACACGAGCACTGGCGGCAGCGGCTAGGATGCACGTCATGAAACCTGACAAACAGACCCTGCAGTTCGCCGGGCGCGTGGTGCGTGTGACCACCGACGAGGTGGTGCTGCCGAACGGCCATCGGACCCTGTTGGAAGTGGTGCACCACCCGGGAGGTGCAGCGGCGGTGGCGCTCGATGAGGCCGGCCGGGTGTGCCTGCTGCGCCAGTACCGTTACGTGGCCGGCGGCTGGCTGTGGGAGCTGCCCGCCGGCAAGCTCGAACCGGGTGAGCCACCGCTCGTCACGGCGCAGCGGGAACTGGGCGAAGAGGCGGGAGTGAGCGCCCAACGTTGGGACAGCCTCGGCACCTGCCTGACTTCCCCCGGCGTGTTCACCGAGCGGTTGCACCTGTTCCTGGCGGGTGACATAACCCCGGCTCGTCCGGCGCAGGAGCACGCCGAGGTCATCGAGATCCACTGGGTAGCCATGGACGAGGCCTGCCGCTGGGCCATCGATGGCACCATCGCCGACTGCAAGACCGCGCTCGGGCTGTTGCGGGCACGCGAGCACCTCCGGACGAACGGCAAGGTGGCGGGCGGCATTTCGTGACCGGCGTCGCAGAATCGCGGCGCAGCACCTCGGTACCCTGCGAGCCGGGGAAACAGGCCTGCAAGGGCTCAATACATATTCCGTGAACGAGAGTCGCAAGAAATTCGATCCTGAGGACGCGCGCTCGGCGGCCGAGCGCCGCCGCGTCGCCAAGGTCGTGCACGATGAGCGCGGCAATGCCTCCGTCGAGTGGCGGGCCGCCGCCACTGGGCAAGAGCGTCCGGTGCTCGAGGTGCTCGGTGAAGGCGCACTCGGCCTCAAGAGTGAGGAAGTCTCTTACGATCCGTACGCGCGCAGTCGGCCACGGCGTGCACAGGGTGGCAAGCGCACCGATCTGCGCAAGCTGTCCGAGTGGATCAAGAAGATGCGTGAGCTCGAGGAGCTCAAGCGCGCGGAGACGGATCCAGACGAGGCGTAACGCGCCCAGGCGTTCAAACGGACCCCCACCGGGGTCCCCGAGAAATCGCGCGTCTTGATCGCAGGTAATAGATCACGTGTCGGGTCAAGCGTGATTTCTTGGGGTGGTCAGGCGATGCCCTCGATGAGGGCACGCTTGCGCGCGTGCGTCAGCCGGTAAAAGCGCCGCAACTCCGCCAGCACCGGTTCATCGGCGGCGGCGCCGTTGAGCGCTGCACGGCTGCGCGCCAGCAGCCGCTCGAGGCGCGCGCAGAACTTGTCCGCGTAGCGGCTCGCCTCGTGGTACAGCTGGCCGCGCCCGGCTGCCGCGGCACGCGGATCGACCTGGCTGCGCTCGAACAGCAGGCGCCGCAGCTCGGCCGGGAAGTGCTGCGGAAACTGCCGGCGCAAGAGCGAGTAGCCGACTACGTATTTGTCGACCTCGGCCTGCATCTCCAGCTCGAGCAACGACACCGGCTTGTCGTGACTGGCGTTCCAGGCAAGATAAAGGAAATGGCTGACGCCCTCGAGCGCGGTGCACCAGTCGGCGACATTGCCGCCGTGCAGGTGTTCGAGTGGATCCGCGCGCGTCAGCCGCCTGAGCAGCGCCGGATCGAGATACAGCGACAGCGCCACCTCGTCGCTCCCCTCCTCAGGCTGGGCGACGATCAGCTCCTCTTCGGCGGTGCCGCCACGTGCGCCCGCGGGGAGCCGCCGGCGATCGGTGACGAGGAAGTCGTACACATCGTGAGCGATGCTCACGTCGTAAATGCCGCCGATGAGGTTCTGCAGCCGCGACAGCAGCATGGGTCAGTGGGCGAATGCGGTCCCGCCGGCGGTCGTGGGATCGACCCCGAGACGCTTCAGCTGCGCATAACAGCGGGCGCTGCCGGTCTTCAGCCAGATCTCGTACAGGCGCAGGATGTCGCGATCGGTCTGCCCACAGGAGCCTTCGCTCACCTCGTTGAGCGCGTCGACCATGGGCTGGAATTTCTCCGCCAGTTCGGCGAACACCGCAGCCAGCACGCGTCCGCGCCCGCGCGCCGTCGACTGCGCCAGCGCGCCGTAGGCGCGGCCGCCCATCGCGATGTGATAGTCGATGTCGATGAGACTGGTGGCGAAGCCCTGTGCGAAGAAGCCGGCGATGAACAGCGATACATCGCCGAGGCGCTGCAGGTAGCGGTGACGCTCGCTGGTGCCGGGAGCCGCCTCGAGCGCTTCGCATAGCATCGCCACCAGCGGCTTCAGCCGCAGTCCATCGGGAGTCATCT
>JAFAVO010000247.1 GCA_019242385.1 Gammaproteobacteria bacterium
AGCACGCCGTCCTCGATCAGCGTCGTGCTTCGGCAGCGCCCTGCTTCAGGCGGTGCGGTGCTTCAGGCGGTGCCGCCGACCGTCAGCCCGTCGATGCGCAGCGTCGGCTGACCTACACCGACGGGAACGCTCTGGCCGTCCTTGCCACAGGTGCCGACGCCCTCATCGAGCTTCAGATCGTTGCCCACCATCGCGACGCGCGTGAGCACATCCGGTCCATTGCCGATGAGCGTGGCACCCTTCAGCGGCGCACCGATGCGGCCATTCTCGATCGCGTACGCCTCGCTCGCTGAGAACACGAACTTGCCGGAGGTGATGTCCACCTGGCCGCCGCCGAAATTCACCGCGTAGATGCCGCGCTCCACCGAGCGAATGATCTCCTCGGGGGCGTGCGGCCCGGCGCGCATGTAGGTGTTGGTCATGCGCGGCAGGGTCATGTGCGCAAAGGACTCGCGGCGGCCGTTGCCGGTGGGCGCCACACCCATCAGCCGGGCATTGAGGCGGTCCTGCATGTAGCCGCGCAGCACGCCGTTCTCGATGAGCATGGTGCACTGCGTAGGCGTGCCCTCGTCGTCGATGTTGAGCGAGCCGCGCCGGCGCGCGAGCGTGCCGTCATCGACTACCGTGCATTCGGCGGCCGCGACGCGCTCGCCGATGCGATTGGCAAAGGCCGAGGTCCCCTTGCGGTTGAAGTCGCCTTCCAGCCCATGGCCGATCGCCTCGTGCAGCAGTATTCCCGGCCAGCCTGGACCCAACACGACCGTCATCGTTCCCGCAGGCGCCGGCTGCGCTTCGAGGTTGATCAGTGCCTGCCGTACCGCCTCACGGGCCAGCGCCAGCGGGCGCTCACCGGTGACCAGCTCGGCGAGCGAGAATCGCCCGCCCGCGCCGGCATAGCCCTGCTCACGCCGGCCGCCCTGCTCGACCAGCACCGAGACATTGAAGCGCACGAGCGGCCGCACGTCGGCGGCGAGCTCCCCGTTGCTCGTGGCGATGAGCACCACCTCGTGCACCGCCACCACGCTTGCGCTGACGTGCACCACGCGCGGGTCCAGGCGCCGCGCCTCGCGATCGACCCGCTCGAGCCATGCCACCTTCTCGGAAGTCTGCAGAGCGAGCGCTGGATCGGCCGGCAGGTACAGCCGATGCCCGCTGCGGGCCTGCCAGGCGGCGACGCGCCGCTCACCGCCCTGCACCGCGATGGCGCGCGCCGCGTGCGATGCCTCGGTGAGCGCCGGCAGCACGATCTCGTCGGAATAGGCAAAGCCGGTCTTCTCGCCGGCGAGCGCACGCACACCGACGCCCTGCTCGATGCTGGCGGTGCCGTCCTTGACCATACCGTCCTCGAGCGACCAGGACTCCTGGTGGCTCAACTGGAAGTACAGGTCGGCAAAATCCACCGAGTGCGTGAGCACCTCGCCGAACACACGATCGAGGCGGCGGTCATCGAGACCGCTCGGGCGCAGAATCAGATCGCGCGCCAGATCGAGCGGATCGGCGGGCACGCTGTCACTCACGGCCACGGTGTCACTCATGTCAGCTTCCTGTCTGCGGTTGAGGAGTAAAGGCGCGGTGCGCGAGCGCCGGGAAGCTCTCCCGGACGTTCGCCTGCGCGGCCAGATCGATATCGGCCACCGCGCAGCCGCTGCCGCGTGGCAGGCGCTGCAGCACGCGCCCCCAATAATCGACGATCATGCTGTCTCCGTGGGTCTCACGGCCGCTCGCATGGAACCCGGACTGCGCGGGCGCGACAACATAACAGAGATTCTCGATGGCCCGCGCACGCAACAAGGTCTCCCAGTGCGCCCGGCCTGTCGGGCTGGTGAAGGCCGAAGGAACCGATAGGAGCTGCGCGCCCTCGGCACTGAGATGACGGTACAGCTCGGGAAAGCGCACGTCATAGCAGACGGACAGGCCGAGTCTGCCGACCGGAGTGTCGAGCAGCGTTGCGCGCGCACCCGGCGCCACGTGCGCCGACTCGCGATAGCTCTCGGCGCGTCCCGGCAGATCGACATCGAAAAGATGGATCTTGTCGTAACGCGCTGCACGCGCCCCGTCGCTGTCATAGACCAGGCAGGCAGCAGCGACACGCCCGTCGGCCG
The DNA here is from genome assembly GCA_019242385.1 of Gammaproteobacteria bacterium. Taxonomy (GTDB): domain Bacteria; phylum Pseudomonadota; class Gammaproteobacteria; order Steroidobacterales; family Steroidobacteraceae; genus 13-2-20CM-66-19. Next base: position 2,103 of record JAFAVO010000247.1, read on the forward strand.
CTGCCACGAGCGGGACCGTGCCGCCGACGATCCACAGACGCAGCCTGCGAGCGGTGGCGGCGAGGAAATCCTGCACGGGGCCCTGCCCGTCGCGCTCTGCAACCGCACGCTTGTCGGCATCCTTCAGCCCCATGAAGCAGAAATTCTCCGGCAGCGCGGCGAGCCGGGCGCCACGCGCGGCCGCCTCAGCGAGCAGTGCAGCCGCCTGCTCGAGATTGGCCCCCACCTCGGGGCCCGAGGTCATCTGGATCGCCGTAATCTTCATGCTCTACCTCATTCGGGGCTGACTATGGGGTCGCTCCAGGACCCCCGCAAACGCAGCGTTGCACGCGAGTGCTCGGCGACTTCGCTGCCGAAGAGATCGCGCAGCGAGAGCCAGAGGGCCGCGACGCCGGGACCGGGGCTCAGCCGCCTCACCGCCGCGGGAAGCCGATCCTCGCCCCGCAGGATCCACGCGCGCTGCTCGTACTCCCCGCTCAGGAGCCCCACGCGACCGCGCACCAGTATCTCGGCGTCGCCATCGAAGTGCAGGTCGGAGGTCAGCGCCTCTCCACCCCGCAGCTCGTAGTCCGCACTGAATCGCTCGAAGCGTAGCGCGGGGAAGGGCGATTCGGCGCGGGCGGGGCCGAGCCCGCCGAGGAGCGCCGGCACGGCGAGCAGCGGGAAGGGGGCACCCTCCCCCGCGGCCGGTCCCATGACGCCCTCCTGCAACCGCATATGGAGACTTCCGCCGACCGTTGCAAGAGAAAGCGGCGCCCGACGCGGCCAGCGCAGCTC
>JAFAVO010000074.1 GCA_019242385.1 Gammaproteobacteria bacterium
TAACGCCGCCGGCACCGGGGCGCGGATCGCACTCCTGGACAGCGACTCGCGCACGGCCATCGAGGAGCTCGTGCGGCGCGTCGAGAAGATCGAGACCGCGATCGAGCCCAGGTTTCAGGCGCACTTCGTCGCAGCGATGGGCATTCCACACTCGACCGAGCCCTACACTCAGCTGCGCAAGGTGGTCACGCTGCCGCAGGCAAAGTTGCCGCCGCCACGCACCGGCGCGGGCGCACGCGGACGGCGCCGCGCGGGCAGCTGACACGCAACTCGGCTATGGTGTGGGGCCATGCACCGCGTGGCTCCGCTGGTTTGCCTTGGTCTCGTCGCTCACGTGCAGGCCGACGATGTCGTCGAGATGATCACGGATCGCCCTTCGATCACCGCATCGAGCACAACCGTGCCCCAGGGTGGCCTGCAGGCGGAGGGCGGTACTCAGGCGAGCAACAGCGCCGGTCAATGGACGCTCGATGCTCCTGAGCTGCTACTGCGCTACGGGCTGCTCTCCAAGACCGAGCTGCGTTTGCTCGTCCCGAACTATTTCCTCACGCTGCCGGCAGGCGGATCGAACCCCCACGGCTTCAGCGATCTCGGGTTCGCGGTCGAGCAAGAGTTAGGACCTATCGGAGACTTCGAACTGGCAGTGATACCCTCGATCAGCCTGCCGACTGGTGCCCGGGCCGTGTCGAGCGGCGGTTACGACCCCGGGCTGCAGCTGCCCTGGTCGCGCGCACTGTCCGCGGACTGGGAGGCTGCTGGACAGGTGGCCGTGTACTGGCCCACGCAGAACGGCAGCCGCAACTCCACCAAGGAGCTGACCGTGATGCTGGATCGGCAGTTGCGGGCTGGATGGGACATCTTCTTCGAATATGCTGCCGACGTTCCCCAACACGGCGGCTCGCGGCAAATCCTGCACCTGGGCACCACCTACCTGCTCTCGCCGCGTCACCAGCTCGATCTGCACGTGGGCTTTGGCCTGACACCGGCCGCACCTACCAGCTTCGTGGGGGTCGGTTACTCCTACCTCTGTCTCGGGCAGTGATCAGACGTTCGAGTCAGGGAAGGACGACTTGCGCCTCTCCATGTAGTCGAGCAATGCCTCATCTACCGCCGGATCGAGCGCTGGCGGCTCGTACTCGGCCAGCTGCTTCTTCCAGAGCGCGTTGGCACGCTGAATCATGTCCTTGGATCCCTCCGCCTCCCACTGCTCGACGCTGTTGTTGTCCGCAAGCGGTGAGCGGTAGAAGGCGGTCTGAAAGTTGGCCTGGGTGTGCGCGCAGCCGAGGAAGTGCTTGCCGGGCCCGACTTCGCGGATGGCATCCAGCGCCTGCCCGTTCTCGCTCAGGTCGACCCCGGCGAGCAGGGTATGCATCATGCCCGCCTGGTCCGCGTCCATGACGAACTTCTCGTAGCCCATCGCGAGCCCGCCCTCGAGCCAGCCGGCGGTGTGCAGCACGAAGTTCACGCCGCCGAGGCAGGTCGGGACGAGGGTGTTGGCGGACTCGTACGCGGCCTGCGCATCGGGAATCTTGGAGGCGCACAGCGCGCCGCCTGATCGAAACGGTACGCCCAGCCGCCGGGCGAGCGCCGCCATCACGTAAAGCACCAGCGCCGGCTCCGGAGTCCCGAAGGTCGGCGCGCCCGACTGCATGGAAAGAGATGAGGCGAAGCTGCCGAGCACCACCGGTGCTCCCGGATTCACCAGCTGCGCGAGCGCCATGCCGGCGAGGGCTTCCGCAAGGGTCTGGGCCGCCGTGCCGGCCACCGTCACCGGTGACATCGCCCCCGCGAGTATGAAGGGCGTCACGATGAGCGCCTGATTGGCGCGCGCATAGGTCTTGAGCGCGCCGAGCATGGTGGCGTCCCAGGTGAGGGGGGAATTGGCGTTGATGAGACTGATGACGCAGGTGCGCGGCTTGCCGGTTGCCGGGTCCTCGAAGTTCTCGCCGAACAAAATACGGCTCATCTCGACCGTGTCCGCGGCGCGCTCCGGATGCGTGACCGAGCCCATGTAAGGCTTGTCGCTGTACTTCATGTGGCTGTACACCATGTCGAAGTGCCGCTTGTTGACCGGCAGGTCGACCGGCTCGCAGATGGTGCCGCCGGAATGGTGGAGCGAGGTCGCCATGTAGGCGAGCTTGACGAAGTTGCGGAAGTCCTCGATGCGCGCGTAGCGGCGGCCCTCATCGAGGCTGCGAACGAAAGGTGAACCGTACGCCGGAGCGAACACGGTGCGGTTGCCGCCGATCACCACATTGTGCGCCGGATTGCGCGCGTACTGAGTGAACTCCCGCGGTGCCGAGCGGCGCACGATGGTGCGGCACATGCCGCGCGGAAAGTGCACCCGCTCGCCCTTGATGTCCGCTCCCGCCTCCTTCCACAGCTGGAGCGACTCCGGGTCGTCGCGAAAGTCGATGCCGATCTCCTCGAGAATGGTGTCGGCGTTGTGCTCGAGAAGCTCCAGGCCCTCGGGGCCGAGCACCTCGTAATAGGGGATCTTGCGCGTTATGAAAGGAACGAAGGCGTGGCTGCGGGCGGTGCGCGCGGCAATCTTGGCGTCCCGTCCGCTGGGACGCCGTGAGCGCGCCGGTTGGCTCGTTGGCTGCTGGTCCATGGGCTCATCCTGCCGGGCGTGAGTCCCATTATCATCAGCACCCCCCGCGCAAACTGATCGATTTGCGGCATGGACTTCTCCGGCAGCGCCATTACGATGGGCTGATGGAGGCACCCGAGCTCCCTGACATCGTCGGCGCACTGCGCGCGGTGCTGCCTGCCGAGTGCGTGCTCGAGCGCGCGGAGGAGCGCCGGCCGTATGAGTGCGACGGGCTGACTGCATTCCGCTCGGTGCCGGCCGTCGTGGTGCTGCCCCGCACCGAGGATGAGGTACGGCGCACGCTGCTCACCTGTCACCGCCTCAAGGTGCCGCTGGTCGCGCGCGGATCGGGCACCGGACTTTCGGGCGGCGCCACGCCCCACCCCGCCGGCGTGCTGCTTTCCTGCGCGCGCATGAGCCGCGTGCTCGAGGTCGATCCGATCAATCGCATCGCGCGCGTCGAGCCCGGAGTTCCCAACCTGAAGATCTCCGAAGCCGCCGCACCCCATCAACTCTACTACGCACCGGACCCCTCCTCGCAGGTGGCCTGCTCGATCGGTGGCAACGTCGCGGAGAATTCAGGCGGCGTGCATTGTCTGAAATACGGACTTACCGTCCACAACGTGCTCGGGGTTCGCGGCTACACCGTAGCGGGCGAGCGCATCGAGCTCGGCGGCCAGGCCCCCGACAGCGCCGGGCTCGATCTGCTCGCGCTCACGATCGGCTCTGAAGGACTGCTGCTGATCGTCACCGAGGTGCTGGTGAGACTGATCCCGCGCCCGCCGTGTGCGCAACTGGTGATGGCCTCGTTCGCCGACGTACAGAGTGCCGGGAGCGCCGTTGCCGCGATCATCGCCGCCGGCACCATCCCGGCCGCACTCGAGATGATGGACCGCAAGGCGACCGCAGCGGTCGAGCCGTTCGTACACGCCGGCTACGACCTGCAGGCAGCGGCGATCCTGCTGGTGGAGTCGGATGGCACGCCGGAGGAGGTGCGCGAGCAGGTGCAGGAGATCGAGCGCGTGCTGCGTGCGGCGGGTGCCACGGCGCTACGCGTGTCCGAATCCGAAGCCGAGCGGCTGCGTCTCTGGTCGGGGCGCAAGAACGCCTTTCCCGCCGCCGGCCGGCTGTCGCCGGATTATTACTGCATGGATGGCACCATCCCCCGCAAGCACGTGGGCCACGTGCTCGAGGCGATCGAGCGCATGGAGAGAGAGTACGGCCTGCGCTGCATGAATGTCTTTCACGCAGGCGATGGCAACCTGCACCCGGTGATCCTGTTCGATGCCAATGAGCCGGGCTCGTGGGAGCGCGCCGATCGCTTCGGTGCCGAGATCCTCGAGCTGTGCGTGCAACTTGGCGGCACGATCACCGGTGAGCATGGTGTCGGACTCGAGAAGCTCAACTCCATGTGCGTGCAGTTCTCTCCCGCCGAGCGCGCCGCATTCTTTGCCGTCAAGGAAGCCTTCGACCCCGATGGACTGCTCAATCCGGGCAAGCTGATTCCAACACTGGCGCGCTGCGCCGAGTATGGGCGCATGCACGTGCACGGAGGCGCTATGCCGCATCCGGATCTGCCGCGCTTCTGACTGCTGACATGGACGAAGGCGATCACGCGGTTCTGGAGGCTTGGCGGGAGCGCATCGGCGCCGCGCGGCGCGGCGGGAGCAGCTTGCGACTGCGCGGCGCCGGCACCAAGGACTTCTACGGTGAGGAGCTGAACGGGGACATCCTGCACCTCGGTAGCTGGCGCGGGATCATCGATTACGAGCCATCGGAGCTCGTGATCAGCGCGCGCTGCGGCACGCCGCTCTCGGAAGTCGAGGCTGCGCTCGCCGCGCACGAGCAGTTCCTGGCGTTCGAGCCGCCTGCCTTCGGCGGCGATCCGACCCTCGGCGGCATCATTGCCGCGGGACTCTCCGGACCACGGCGCATGTTTGCCGGTGCCGCGCGCGACTTCGTCCTGGGCGCGAGGCTGCTCACCGCGCAGGGGGATCTCCTGCGCTTCGGTGGAGCGGTGATGAAGAACGTCGCCGGGTTCGATGTGTCGCGCCTGCTCTGCGGCTCACTCGGCATTCTCGGGATCCTGACCGAGGTGTCATTGAAGGTGCTCCCGCGACCGCGGCTCGAGGAGACGCGGCGGCTGGAGCTCTCCGCGGGGCAGGCGGTGACTGCCTTCAATCGCTGGCAGGGTCTCCCGCTCCCGCTCTCGGGGGCGGCGTGGTGGCAGGGAACCGCCTGGGTGCGGCTCTCGGGTGCAACGGCCGCCGTGCGTGCCGCACGCGCACAGATCGGTGGCGATGCCGTGCCGCCACTCGATGCCGAGCGGTTCTGGAGCGCGCTGCGGCATTACCAGCTTCCACCCCACGCAGCCGCGTCTGTCTGGCGGGTATCCCTGCCGCAGGCCGCGCCTCGGATCGATGTCCCTGCGGAGCCGCTCATCGACTGGGGCGGCGCGCTGCGCTGGTATGCGAATGTTCCTCCGGAAATCGACATGCGTGAGCGGGCGCGGGCCGTGCAGGGCACGGCGCTCCATTGGCGCGGAGCGCCACCGGGCAAACGCTTCCCGCCACTGCCGGCCGCGATCGCAAGCCTGCACCGTCGGCTCAAGGAACGCTTCGACCCGGCCGGCGTGTTCAACCGGGGTCGCTTGATCGCGGGAGTGTGACTCTGGCGGGGCCAGGGCCTGCCTAGAGGTTGACCGTGCCCCGCCCCAGCTCGATGACATCTCCGCTCACGAGCACCTGGCGTTCCGCATCGACGCGCAGCCGTAGTGAGGAGGGCCGGCCGGTGAACTCCCCCTGCGCGATCTCGAATTCGCACGGCAAGGTCTGGCCGGTCGCGAGGCACCAGCCGCCAAGGTTCGCGGTCGCCGAGCCCGTGGCCGGATCCTCCAGCACCGCGCTTCCCTTGGGGAAAAAGAACCGGCTGAGAAGCCCTGCGCCGCAGGGAGCAAACACGTAGACCATGCTGTGGCCATCGGTGCTGCGGAACTGCTCGAGCAGGTCCGCGCGCACCCGCACGCGCCGTACCGCGGCCTCGCTCCGCAGCGGCACGATGAGTTGCTCCGTGCCGGCATTGACCCATAGCGGCTGCTCGCCAACATCCGCCTCCTCGAGACCGAGCATGGCGGCGAGCGTCAGCCGCGGCTCCGGCACCTCGCGCCACGTTGGGTTGTTCGACTGCAGCGTCCAGCGATCGCCGGTCGCGCGTACCGGAATGATCCCGGCGGTCATCTCCAGCGTCAGGCGGTCCCCGCCCAGGCCGAGCGCGCGGCACACATGGGCCGTGCCGAGCGTCGGGTGTCCGGCAAAGCGCATCTCGTAGGCCGGGGTGAAGATCCGCACCCGCGCGCTCGCTCGGTCGGAGGGCAGGATGAAGGTGGTCTCCGACAGGTTGAACTGCAGCGCCAGCGCCTGCATCCTGGAGGCATCCAGTGTCTGCGCTCTCTCGAACACGCACAGCGGATTGCCGCTGAGCGGCGCGCGTGGCTGGGTGAAGACGTTGACGATCCGGTAGGCGTACGCTGCCATGCTCACGATTCTAGCCGCACACGGGGACGACCACAGCCATGGCCACTGAAATGCTGTTCCGGGACGATGCCTACCTGCGCAGCGCCAGCGCGCGTGTACTCGCGGTGACCGAGCGCGGCATCGAGCTCGACCGCACCGTGTTCTACCCGCTCGGAGGCGGCCAGGCCGGCGATACCGGCAGGCTGCTGCGTGCCGAGGGTGATGCCGTAGCCATCATCGACACGCGCAAAGCCGACACCCCCGACCGGGTGGTGCACCTGCCCGCGCCCGGCAGTCCATTGCCGCAGCCGGGGGAGACCGTGACCCTCGAGCTCGACTGGCCGCGCCGGTACCGCCTGATGCGCCTGCACACCGCCCTCCACCTGCTCTCGTGCGTGGTCACGGCGCCGGTCACCGGCGGCAACATCACCCCCGAGAAGGGGCGGCTCGATTTCGATATCGACTTGAGTCAACTGAACGCCGAGCGCATCGAGCGTGAGACCAACGCGCTGATCGCTGCAGGCGCCATCACTGAGACCGCGTGGATCAGCGACGCTGAGCTGGATGCTCAGCCCGATCTGGTGAAGACCATGAGTGTGCAGCCGCCGCGCGGCGCGGGCCGGGTGCGGCTGCTGCGAATCCCCGGCATCGATCTGCAGCCCTGCGGCGGGACTCACGTGGCAGACATCGCCGAGATCGAGGGAATACGCGTGCTGAAGATCCGCAGCGAGGGCAAGCACAACAAGCGCGTGGAGATCGCCCTCAGCGGTAGCGACTGAGCTCCAGGCCGTTGCCCACCCTCAGGAGCACGGAGGTGATCCCGGGCGCAGCCCGTACCCGCTCGCGGTAGGCATGCGCGTGTTCCCGCGCGTTCTCCGGCTGCAGCATGTTGTCGGCGACGATGATGGCGCCCGGCGCGAGCTTCGGGTACAGCCGCTCGAACACCGGCACGTACAGATCCTTCCACAGGTCGATGAGCACGAAGTCGAAAGGTCCGGGTAGCTGCTCGAGGGACT
>JAFAVO010000257.1 GCA_019242385.1 Gammaproteobacteria bacterium
GCCGGAACCTGTGCGGCGCTCACGTAGCGCGGATTGCTCGCCGCGACGTGCATCGCCAGATCGTGAGCCAGGCTCGCCGTTCCGCCCTCGAGCGCGATCAGCGCGCCGATGCGGGTCCCGTGCAGGTAAGCGCCAAGCTGGCCGGGGGAGCTGAGCACCGCAACACGCCGCACGGTGATGTTCTCGCCGATCTTGGCGATGAGATTGCGGCGGCGCTCCTCGACGCTTTCGTCCGAAGCCAACCGCGCCTGCCCGAGTGCGGCGAGATCGGCCGGACGGCGCGCCAGCGCGCACTCGGCGACCGCCTGGGCGAAGGCGCGGAAATCCTGCTCGCGCCCGACGAAGTCGGTTTCGCAGTTCACTTCGACGAGCGCGGCGGCCGCTGCGTCGGTGGCGCGCGCGAGCGCCACCACGCCCTCGGCTGCGACCCGGGTGGCCTTCTTGTCGGCCTTGGCCAGCCCCTGCTTGCGCATGAGCTCGGCGGCCGCATCCAGGTCCCCCTTGGTCTCCACCAGTGCCTTCTTGCACTCCATCATGCCGGCGCCGGTGCGCTCGCGCAGCTGCCTGACTGCATCGGCGGTGATGTTCATGCATCCGCTCCCGTGGTGCCTGTGCCTCCACGCTTGCGTCGACCCGGACCACCGGTTGCGGGACGGCGCGCCTCCTCCTCACCGCTGGGGATGGTTGCGGCCGCGGCCGCCTCCGCCTCCTCCTCAGCCTCGAGCTCGAGGTCGTCGGGAGTGAGCTCCTCGGTGCCTGCCGGCGCCTTGACCGGCGGCAGCTTGCGCCGCGCGGGCGGCTTGCGGCGCACCTGCGCCTGCGGCCGCTGCCGGCCGCGGGCCACTTTCTTGCGCGGTACTCCGGCCTCATCGAGCTCGACGAACTCATCCTCCCCGACGGTGACCCGCGGCACCGACTCCTTACCCTCGAGCACGGCATCGGCGATCCCGGCCGCATACAGCTGGATCGCCCGCATGGCATCGTCATTCCCAGGAATCACGTAGTCGATGCCATCCGGGGAGCAGTTGGTGTCGACTACCGCGATCACCGGGATACCCAGCTTGCGCGCCTCGTGGACCGCGATGTTCTCGTGACCGACATCCACCACGAACAGCGCATCGGGAAGCGACTCCATATTCTTGATGCCCCCGAGGCTCCTCTCGAGCTTGTCCATCTCGCGGCGCAGCTGGGTCGCCTCCTTCTTGCCGCGCTTATCCAGCGCGCCGGAAGCGGCGAGCTCGGTGATCTCGCCGAGCCGCTTGATCGACTGGCGGATGGTCTTGAAATTGGTGAGCATGCCGCCGAGCCAGCGCTGGTTCACGTATGGCTGCTTGGCGCGCTCGGCTTCCTTCTGTACCGACTCGCGCGCGGAGCGCTTGGTGCCGACGAACAGCACGGTGCCGCCATCGGCGATCACGCCCTTGATGAAGTTGGCCGCCTCCGCATACATCGGCTGCGTCTTCTCGAGATTGATGATATGGATCTTGTTGCGCTCGCCGAAGATGTACGGAGCCATCTTCGGGTTCCAGAAGCGGGTCTGATGTCCGAAATGGACTCCCGCCTCCAGCATCTGTCGCATGGACACGCCAGGCATGAGGAACTCCTTGTGGGTTAAGCCTCCGCACATCCCCGTGACCATCCCCGCGGGCGACTCCAGGGGGAGATCGGCCGCCGGGACACCCAGTCGCCGGTGTTAACGATGCGCGTGTGGGTTGCGTTGCCAAAAAAGGCCGCGCTTTATACCATGAAGGCCTCGTCGGAACAATGTCTTACGCGTCCCCTGAACCCCTTGGGGCGGGGCACTGCCGACCCCATTTCGGAGCTTATGCACGTCACCATCAAGACGCCGGAAGAGCAGGAGAAAATGCGAGTCGCGGGGCGGCTCGCGGCCGAGGTGCTCGACATGATCGGCGAGCACGTGGTGCCGGGGGTGACCACCGAGGAGCTCGACCGTATCTGTCACGACTACATCGTGAACGTGCAGCGCTCGGTGCCGGCCAACCTCAACTACCGCGGTTTTCCGAAGACCATCTGCACCTCGGTGAATCACGTCGTGTGCCACGGCATCCCCAATGACAAGCGCCTGAAGGCCGGGGACATCGTGAACATCGACGTGACCGTGATTCGTGACGGCTTCCATGGCGACACCAGTCGCATGTATTTCGCCGGCAAAGCGCCGGCGCATGCCCAACGGCTCGCCGAGACCTGCTTCGCCGCCATGTGGCGTGGCATCGACACCGTGCG
>JAFAVO010000003.1 GCA_019242385.1 Gammaproteobacteria bacterium
GCGCGACGCTCGCCATGTCCTGCGTCGTGGTGCCGACGTCCTCGGCGGTGATGTACCGACCTCCGAGGGAGTCGACCAGACGTCCAAAAGCCTGAAAAAGCTGCGTGGTCTTGGCCTTGCGCGAGTCTCCGATGATGACGCCCTTGCCGCCACCGAGGGGCAGCTCGGCCATCGCGTTCTTGTAGCTCATACCGCGCGAGAGCCGCAGCACGTCGGCCAGCGCTTGTGCGGTGGTCGCGTAGGGCCACATGCGGCAGCCGCCTGCAGCGGGGCCCAGGGCCGTCGAGTGAATCGCGATAATCGAGCGCAGCCCGGTGGACGCGTCATGACCGAACACGACGAGCTCGTGCCCGTCGAACTCCGGCATCTCGAAGAGCTCCATTTGCCGCACTTGCGAAACCTCAGCCACGTGGAAACTCCTGACGTGCCGGCGTGCTGCCAACCCATGGCAGCGCGAGCCTACGCGCGCGCCCGCGATGGATCGTGACAAAACTTGCTCGGTTCAGGGCATCTGTGGATTATCTATCGCATGATTAGACAGAAAACGAATTGAATCATGCAGCATCCAGAGCTCAGCCGGACGGATCTCAGGATCCTCGAGGTGCTGCAGGAGCACGGCAATTTATCCGCGGCGGAGCTCGCCGAGCGTGTCGGGGGGACCGCCTCGACCTGCTGGCGTCGCGTCACGAGGCTCGAAGGGCTCGGTGTGATCCGCAAGCGTGTCGCGCTGGTGGACCGGGAGAAGCTCGGGCTCTCCGTGATGGTGTTCTCGCACGTGAAGCTCGCAGGGCATGGCCGCGATGCGCTGCTGCGCTTCGAGCAGGCGGTGCGGGCGCACCCGGAGATTCTCGAGTGCTACACGCTGATGGGCGAGACGGACTTTTTGCTGCGCATCGTCTGCCCAGACATCAAATCGTATGAGGCCTTCTTCCTCGATCACCTGTCCCGCTTTCCGGGGGTGCAATCGGTGAACTCCTCGATCGCGCTCGCCGTCATCAAGGAGACGACCGCGCTGCCCGTGCGGCCTTGAGCTGCTCGAGCCCGGAATCAGCAGTCCCGGTTACTGCCGTGCGGCCTTGGCGGTGTGGCGCGGGTAATGCGGCGCCGGGTCGAGCTCTTCGACTCCCGCGAGCGGCGCGGGGTCGAGCCCGGCGTTGGCCACGATCTGCTGCGTGTTGATGAAGGGCCCTTTGAGCGTTGCCGGCACCGGGCCACGGCGCGTCTTGCGCCACAGGTCATAGAGTGCGAGCGCGGCGGTGAGCGTGCCGAGCGTACCGAAGTAGGCCCTCGGGCCGAAGAACGCCATGAGCGTACCCGCGATGGTCGGACCTGTCGCCGCCGCCATGCCATTGATGAGCAGCAGCCGGCTGCTCGCGGCCACCATCTGCGAAGGCTCGAGCTTGTCGTTGATGTGCGAGACCGCGAGCGAATAGAGCGTGAGCGCCGAGCCGCTGAAGAGCCCGGCCTGAAGCAGAAACAGCCAGCGCGGGTGCGGTATGAACACCTCGATGCTGACCGCCACCACGGTCGCGAGCGTGCACGCCCCCGCGATCACCGTGCGGCGGTCCATGCGGTCCGAGAGCCGGCCGGCCGGGTACTGCGTGAGCACGGCGGCGAAGATGCTGACCGCCATGAACTCCGCAACCCCGCGTGTCCCGGCACCGCTCAGCCGCGCATAGACCGGACCCATGGAGAAGATGATCGAGGAGATCATGCCCGACACCGCTACCGCGACCACCGCGAGCGGCGAATACTGGTACAGCTCGCGGTACTCCACGTGGCGCGGCGTGGCGGGCTCGGGGGTCGGCTGCGCGGAGGCGACGATCGGCACCATGGCGAGCGAGATCAGCGCCGAGACCAGCATGAAGGGGGCTTCGCTCTGCGGACTCGAGAGCAGCAGCAGGAACTGCGCGCAGCCGAGCCCGACGTAGAGCACCAGCATGTAGAGGGCGAGGAGCCGCCCGCGGTTGGCGCGACTCGCGCGGTGATTGAGCCAGCTCTCGGCCACCACATAGATGCCGGCGAAGCACACGCCGGTCAGCAATCGCATGAAGGCCCAGGGCAGCGGATGCACCCAGGAGGCGAAGGCCAGCGCCGCGACCGAGGCGAGGGCGGCGAGGGCCGCAAAAACGCGCACGTGACCCACCTGCCGCAAGCCGCGCGGCGCGAGGAGCGTGCCGGCGAGGTAGCCGACGTAGTAGCCGGACATCACGAGCCCGGTGATCGGCGTCGGGAAACCCTCGAGCGTCGCGCGCAGCCCGAGCAGCGTGCTGAGCAGCCCCGCCCCCAGCATGAGGATTCCCATGCCGGCGAGCAGGGGCCAGGTGGTCCGGAGCGGATTCACGCGGAGGTCGGTGGAACTCGGATTAACCGGAAGGCGAGAATGATAGCAAGCACAGCGCTGCCACCGGCACGGGAAGCCTCAGGCGGGCGTCGGGCCAAGGACCAACAGCCAGCGCTCGCCCTGCAGATGTGGAATCTCGAGCTCGTGTGAGCGCAGCACGCGCCACCCCTCAGGCAGCGCATCGAGCTCCTGCTGCGGCCAGCGGCCCTTCATGGCTAACACTTCCGTAGCTGGACCGCACAGTGCTCTCACTGCAGTGAGCAGTTTCGGCAGCGGCGCAAACGCACGCGCCAGCACCGTGTCGAAGGGTATCTCGACCTGCAGCGACTCGACCCGCCCCTGCAACGCCGTCACGTTCCGAAGCTCAAGCACTCGCGTCGCGTGCAGGACGAAGCGGATTTTCTTGGCGACCGAGTCGATGAGGGTGAACTGCCGCTGCGGGTAGACCAGCGCGAGTGGCAGCCCCGGGAAGCCCGCACCCGTCCCTACATCGACGATGCGCGTGCCTTGCAAGTAGGGCCCGACCGCAAGACTGTCGAGCAGGTGATGGGTGATGCCCGCCGCGCGAGTCGTGATTGCCGTCAGGTTGTAAGCGCGGTTCCAGCGCGCGAGCTCATCGAGCAGCAGCAGCAGCGCGGGGGCCTTGTCACCCACTTGCACGCCGAGGCTGGCCGCGTCGCGCGCAAGTGTCAGGGCCTCCGCGGACAAGGTGCGCCCCTCGGCAGCCGGAAAAGGCTTGAGCGTCTGTGTGGCATTCGCCGTGGCAGCTTACCGCGTCAGGAAGCGCGGCACTCCCCATTGCACCGATGCATACTCCCGGCGTGCGCTTGCTGCTGCTGGAAGATGACCGGATGATCGGCGAGGCGATCCGCGCCGGGCTGAAGCGCGAAGGATTCACGGTCGATTGGGTACAGGACGCCTCGGCGGCCGCGCAGGTGCTGCGCAGCGACCCGTTCGAGCTGCTGCTGCTCGATCTCGGCCTGCCAGGAGGCGATGGACTGCAGCTGCTGAAGAGCCTGCGCGCGCGCGGCGACTCACTGCCGGTGCTGATCGTGACGGCTCGGGATGCGGTCTCGGATCGGGTCGCCGGGCTCGACGCCGGCGCCGACGATTATCTGGTGAAGCCTTTCGACCTCGACGAGCTCGCCGCTCGCATCCGTGCGCTGCTGCGGCGCAAGTCCGGGCGGCCGGTGCCGCTTCTCGAGCACGAAGGGGTGGTGCTCGACCCCGCGGCGCACCGGGTCACCCAGGGCGGCGCGGATGTGCCGCTCTCGCCGCGCGAGTTCGCGCTGCTGCAGCTGCTGATGGAGCGGCCCGGCACGATCCTCTCGCGCAGCCAGCTGGAGGAGCGCTTGTACGGCTGGGGGGAGGAGGTGGAGAGCAACGCGGTCGAGGTCCACGTCCATGGACTGCGCCGCAAGCTCGGCGCGCAGTTCATTCTCACGGTGCGGGGTGTGGGTTACCGCCTCCGGCCCTCCACGTGAGCTCGCTGCGCGGCCGACTGCTCGTCTCGCTCCTCGGCGGGGTCATGCTGGTCGGCGTGGCCGGCGGCTGGGTGGTCTATCGCAATGCCCTCGCCGAGGCCGATGCATTCTTCGACTATCACCTGCGCCAGACCGCACTCATCCTGCGCGATGAGCCGGTCGAGTATCTGCTGGCACCGCGGCTGCCCTCCGGCGATGCGGCGTACGACTTCGTGGTGCAGGTGTGGTCGCTCGATGGCGTACGCGTCTACCTGTCGCGCCCGCACGCGGTGCTGCCGGAGATCACCACCCTCGGCTTCTCCACGGTGGGTACGCCCGAAGGTCGCTGGCGCGTCTTCGGTGTGCAGGCGATGACGCGGGTCATCCAGGTGGCCCAACCGATGAGCGTGCGCGAGCAGCGCGCCGTGGCGCTCGCGCTGCACACCCTCAGGCCCTTCGCGCTGCTGCTGCCCGTGCTGGCGCTCCTCATCTGGGTGGCTGTCGGAGCCGCGCTCGAGCCGCTGCGGCGGCTGACTGCGCAGGTGAAGGCGCGCCGCGTCAACGCGCTCGAGGCACTGGCGCCGGAGCACCTGCCGGATGAGGTGCAGCCGCTGGTGCTGGCGCTCAACGACCTGCTCGGGCGATTGCGCGGCGCGCTCGAGCGAGAGCGGGCGTTCATGGCCGATGCGGCCCACGAGCTGCGCACACCGCTGACCGCGCTGCACCTGCAGATGGCCATGCTCGCGCGCGCGGGGACCGAGGCCGAGCGGGCGGCGGCGATGAGCACGCTCTCGGCAGGAGTACAGCGCGCCATCCACCTGGTGGAGCAGATGCTGGCGCTCTCCCGGCAGGAACCGCGCACCGACAGTCCGCACGTGCCGATACGACTCGATGAGCTCGCGCGCGAGGTGGTCGCGGAGCTGGTACCGCTCGCGGATGCCGGAACCATCGACCTCGGGGTGGCGGCAGCGGAACCCACCACCGTCACCGGCGATGCGGATGCGCTGCGCACGCTGGTTCGAAATCTCGTGGACAACGGGGTGCGCTATACACCAGCTGGTGGCCGAGTGGATGTCAGCGTTGGCGGCACACCAGAGGGCGCGCAGCTCACCGTCACCGACGACGGGCCGGGGATTCCGGCCGAGGAGCGCGCACGTGTCTTCGATCGCTTCTATCGCCGCGCCGGCACCACACCGCCGGGTAGCGGGCTCGGTCTTGCCATCGTCAAGGCGATCGCCGAGGCACACGGCGCGACGGTGAGGCTGGACACGGGCCCTTCCGGGCATGGACTCGCGGTGACCGTGTCATTTCCGCAGGCGCAAGGACTCAGTGCGCCAGCTTCTGCAGGAAGCTCGCGGCGGTGAGCAGATATTCGTCGCGGTTGGCCTTCTTCAGGAACCCGTGGCCTTCGTCCTTGGCCACGAGGTACCAGACTTCCCCGCCGCTCGAGCGCACGCGCCACACGAGCTGCTCGGACTCCGAGATGGGCACCCGCGGGTCGTTCTGGCCGGCGGCGACCAGCAGCGGCTTGCGGATGCGGGCCGCGTTGCTGAGCGGTGAGATGCGCTCGAGGAACACCCGCATGTTGGTGTCGCGCTCATCGCCATACTCGGTGCGGCGCCAGTCGCGCCGGTAGCCGGAGGTATTGCGCAGGAAGGTGACGAAGTTGCTGATGCCGGCGAGATCGATTCCGCCGCGCAGCCGGTCGCCGTAGGTGACGAGCGCCGCAAGCGCCATGTAGCCCCCGTAGGAGCCGCCCATCACCGAGACATGATCGCGGTCGAACCCCGACTGCACGCCGATCCACACCAGCAGCGAGCCGATATCCCGCACCGCATCCTCACGCAGCACGCCGTTGTCGAGGGCGAGAAAGCTCTTGCCATAGCCGGATGAGCCGCGCACGTTGGGCGCGACCACCGCGTAGCCGAGCTCGTGCACCAGGAACTGCACGAACGGATCCCACTCGGGGCGGTACTGCGCTTCCGGTCCACCGTGGATGTCGATCACCACCGGCACCGGACCGCTCACCTGCTTGGGGCGGTATACGTAGGCCGAGAGTCGCCGCTCATGGCCGCCGACACGATCCCAGGTGGGATAGTGGATGAGCTCGGGCGCGACGAAGGTGCTGAGATCGATCGGCCCCGGCTCGCTGTTGGTCCAGCGCGTCACCCGCTGCCCCTCGAGCTCGTACACCCAAACATCGCGAGGTGAGGTCGGCGTGTCGACCGTCATCGCCAGCCTGGCTCCGGTGCGATCGAAGCGTGGGTTGCCCACGCGCCCTTCGGGGAGCCCGACCGGGGTGAGTGTCTGCCTGGTCTGGAGGTCGAGCAGCGCCACACGGCTGCGTCCGTCCTCGTTGAGCACATAGGCGATGTAGCGGCCGTCGGCGCTGACATCGAAGTCCTCCACGTCCCAGCTGACATCGGGTGTGACGCGGCGGCTGTCGTGCGTGATGAGGTCCTTGAACTTCAGCTGCGCGAACTCGCTGTCCTCGTCCGTGACCACGTACACGCCCCGGCCCGCCGGATCGAATTTCGCCATGCGGATGCCGGCCTTCGCCGGCTTCTGCTCGAGCGGGGTGAGCTTCCCGGTCGCCAGATCGGCGAGGTACAGATAGCTCTCGCTGCTCGAGAAATAACGCCACACGAGCAGCTTCGAGTCATCCGCCGACCAGTCGAGCGGGTACCAGGTGTCCTGACCGCCGCCGACCACCAGCTGCGGGGCGGCGTTGGTGCTGACATCGGCTACGTAGACGTCGTAGCTGACGGAGTCGCGGTCATTGCCGTAGAAGGCCACACGCTTGCCATCATGTGCCCACACCAGGCTCCCGTGGATGAAGTTGCCATGGGTGAGCGGCCGTGCCTCGCCGATGCCGGAGTGGTAATACACCTGGGCGTTGTCATCGCCCGCGTGATCCATGAGAAAGACGAAGCCCTTGCCGCTCTTTGCGCCGCGCGCCCACTCGATCGGATCGGAATAGAAGGTCAGCTGCTCGCGCATCGCGAGCGGCGCGCTCACGCGATGCACCTGCTCGGTATCGCCGAAGCGGGTCGAGACCAGCAGCGATCCATCCGCGAGCCAGTCGAGAAAGGTGGCGCCGCGCGACTGCTGATAGCGCGCCAGTCGCGCCGCGAGGCTCGCGTCGGCGGGCGGAATACCATCGAATACGAGGTTGCCGCGCTCGTGGTGTTGCGTGACGGGGCTTTGCGGGATGAAGGCCGCGCCAGCCTGCGGCGGCGGCAGCGGGGCGGGAAGCGGCGCGCTCGCAGGCGGCGCGAGTGTGGCGGAAGGCTCCGGTGAACTGCCGGGGAGTCCGGTTTGCCGGGCGAGTCCCGCCACCGCGACGCAAGCCAGCATCAATCCCGTCAAGACCGAGCGTGCCCGGAAACGCAAAGCGCGGGTGATCATGCGTCTAAGCTAGCGCACGGGGTACGATGTGTACATGCAGCCGCGCGCTCCTGTGATGAAGCCGACACTCTACCGGCACCCGCACGGCATCACCGCGATCGACGCGGAGTACCTGTACCCGGGCCACGCCGCCGCACACCTGATCATCGATGGCGGGCGCGCCGCGTTCGTCGATGTGGGCACGAACGCCTCGGTGCCCTATCTGCTCGGCGCGCTCGCCGAGCTCGGCATCGGCCGCGATGCGGTCGATTACCTGCTGCTTACGCACGTGCACCTCGATCACGCCGGCGGCGCCGGCACGCTGATGCGCGAGCTGCCGAACGCGCGCGCCCTGGTGCATCCGCGCGGCGCGCCGCACATGATCGATCCGGCGAAGCTCATCGCCGGCTCGCAGGCCGTGTATGGCACGGAGCGCTTCCACCGCCTGTACGGCGAGCTGCTGCCGATCCCGCCCGCGCGCGTGCGCGCGGTGGCGGATGGCGAGCGCGTCGTGCTCGGTGGGCGCACCCTCGAGCTCATCCACACTCCCGGCCACGCCCAGCACCACTACATCGTCGTCGACGCCGCGCACGCCAGCCTCTTCAGCGGCGACACCTTCGGCATCTCCTATCGCGCGCTCGACACCGAGAAGGGCGCCTTCATCACTCCCTCCACGGTGCCGACACAGTTCGACCCGCAGCAGCACCTGGCCTCCATCGACCGTATCCTCGGCTACCGGCCCGAGTCGATATACCTGATGCACTTCAGCCGGGTCACCGACATCCCACGGCTCGGAGCCTCGCTCAAGGAGCAGATCGGCCTGCTCGCGCAGATGGCGCAGGCGCACGCTGCCGATGCCGATCCCGCGAGCGCAATCCGCGCCGACATGCTCGCGCTCTGGCGCAGGCTCGCGCGGGCGCACGGCTGCCGGCTGTCGGATGCCGATCTCGAGCACGCCCTCGAGGGCGACCTGACACTCAATACGCAGGGACTCATCGCCTGGCTCGAACGTACCGGCGAGCTGCGGCGCGCAGTCGAGGTGAAGACATGAAGCGCTTCGAGGCATTTCGCATCCACTCGCAGGACGGCAAGATCGTCGCGCGCTTCGAGGAGCTCGGCCTCGATGAGCTCTCGGCCGGCGATGTGCTGATCCGCGTGACGCACTCGGGCATCAACTACAAGGACGCGCTGGCCGCCACCGGGGCGGGCAAGATCCTGCGGCGCTACCCGCTCGTCGGCGGCATCGATCTCGCCGGGATCGTCGAGTCCTCCGGCGATGCGCGCTTCGTGCCGGGAAGCGCGGTGCTGGTCACCGGTTGTGGATTGTCCGAGACGCACGATGGCGGCTACGCGCAGTTCGCGCGCGTGCCGGGCGACTGGGTGATTCCCATGCCGCCCGGCCTCGATGCATTCACCGCCATGGCGATCGGTACCGCGGGCTTCACCGCGGCGCTCGCCGTGCACCGTATGGAGCAGAACGGTCAGGAGCCTGCCGGCGGACCGATCGCCGTGACCGGGGCTTCCGGTGGCGTCGGCAGCCTCGCCATCGACATGTTGAGCGCGCGCGGCTACCGCGTGGTGGCGGTGAGCGGCAAGTCTCAAGCCATCCCCTACCTGCAGGAGCTCGGCGCCGATGAGGTGCTGCTGCGCGAGCGGCTCGATCTGGGCACGCGCCCGCTCGAGACCGCACGCTTCGGCGGGGCCATCGACAACGTCGGCGGTGAGACACTCACCTGGCTCACGCGCACGGTCGACTTCTGGGGCAACATTGCCAGCATCGGTCTCGCCTCGGGGGCCGAGCTGCGCACGACGGTCATGCCCTTCATCCTGCGCGGGGTGGCGCTGCTCGGCATCAACTCCTCCGCTACGCGGCGCGAATGGCGGCTGGCGGTGTGGCAGCGCATCGCCACCGACCTGCGTCCGCGGCATCTCGAGCGGATCGCGACCCGCACCATCGACTTCCACGAGCTGCCAGGTGCGTTTCCGGCCTATCTCGCCGCGGGCGTCACGGGGCGCACCGTGGTGCGCATCGGCTGAGGAAGCTACCGGCCAGTAGGATGGGCGCGCCTGTGGCCCGCCGCCGCGGGGCGCGTATAGAATGCTGCCTCGCTTTGCAGGTCCTTCATGCCTGAAACCTCACTCAGCGCCGGTGCGCGCCTGCGGGCTGCCCTGGAGATCGAGCGACCGCTGCAGCTGGTCGGCGCGACCAACGCCTACGCGGCACTGCTCGCGCAGCGCGCCGGCTTCCGCGCCCTCTATCTCTCCGGCGCCGGGGTGGCCAATGCCTCCTTTGGCCTTCCCGATCTCGGCATCACCTCGCTCAACGATGTCTGCGAGGACGTACGCCGCATCACCGCAGCCTGCCCGCTGCCGCTGCTGGTCGATGCCGACACCGGTTTCGGCAGCGCCTTCAACATCGCACGCACCACGCGCGAGCTGCTGCGCGC
>JAFAVO010000192.1 GCA_019242385.1 Gammaproteobacteria bacterium
TGCAGTTCAACCTCGACGCTCTGCTGCCGCACGCAACTCGGAGAATGCCAATAACTCATTGATTTTGAAGGAATTAGCCGAGGGGGCGGTGCGACTCACGACGTGCGAGGAGCCGCGTGAACCGGCTGCAACAAGTCGAGCGCGGTATCGGGGACAGCCGCAGGCTTCAGCTATAATTGAAATTGCCCCGACGCACGGCCGGCAGGCCAGTTTCCGGTTCGTCCGGTGCGCACGGCACGGGCGAAAGTGGCGGAACTGGTAGACGCGCTGGACTTAGAATCCAGTGGGGAAACCCGTGAGAGTTCGAGTCTCTCCTTTCGCACCACCCGCCTCAATCTCATCCGTTTCCAGCGCAGTGAGCACGCGCGTAAACAGGAGGTCGCGATGCGTGCATCGGATCGGGTAAGAATGGCCCTCGGGATGTGGCTGGCGAGGCCGGTCGGGATCGAAGCCCGAAAGGTGTACTGGCAGCGCCGCGAGAGCGGGTTCTTCGACCGTTACCTCAGCGGGCCCCATATCCTCGATGTCGGCTACCGCGGCGGTCGTGCACAAGCAGTTCCCATCGTGCCGCACGCCGTTGGGGTCGATCTCGACTATCCCGGCTACGACGGCACTCGGCTGCCATTCCCCGATTCGAGCCAGGACGCACTTTTCGTGTCACATTGCCTGGAGCACATCGAGGATTACCGGGCGAGCCTCGCGGATTGGTACCGGGTACTGAAGACCGGCGGCTATCTGCTGGTCTTCGTGCCGCACAAGTACCTGTACGAACGGCGCGCCGCGCCCCCCTCGGCACTCAACCCCGATCACAAGCGGTTTTATACCCCGGGAAGCCTGCTTGCGGAGATCGAGGAGTCCCTTCCGGTAAATGGGTTTCGAGTGCGCCACCTTGCAGACAACGACTATGCGTACGACTACGAGCGCCCGATCACCAAGCACCCGCGGGGGTGCTACGAGATCGAGCTGGTGGTGCAGAAGCTTGCGAGGCCCTCATATTCCGACGCGCTGGAGCCTTCCTCCGATCGGCAAGCGCAAGCCGAGGGCAGCGCGGGCCGCCCCGAGATTGCGCCGAGCGATGGACTCACGAGGCGCGCCTGAGCGGTGTGCCCCCCTCCACCAGCTGTGCCAGAATCTCACCCCCGACGTAGGCTAACCACTTGAAGATGACCGATATTCGCGTTCGAGTCTCCCCCCTCGCACCGTTTCCTCGTGCATCGGCGTGAGTACCCTGCGAGGGCTCGAACCTTCGCCCGAGGAACTGACTGATGGAAGTCTCCGTATCTGAAACCGGTGGCCTGTCGCGGCGGCTCGAAGTGGCCGTACCCGCAAACGAAGTCGCGAAGGAGGTGCAGTCGCGACTGAAACGGCTTTCGCGCACCGCGCGGCTGAAGGGTTTTCGACCCGGCAAGGCGCCGCTCGCGGTGATCACCAAGCAATTCGGCGACCAGGTCCGGGCGGAGGTCGTCAGCGATCTCATGCGCACCTCCTTCGCCGAGGCCGTGAACCAGGAGAAGCTGCGCCCCGCGGCTGGACCGCGCATCGAGCCAATCGCGCTCGGTCCGGAGAGCGATCTGAAGTATGCCGCGCACTTCGAGGTGCTGCCCGAGATCGCCATCAATCCGCCCGAGTCCATCGCGCTCGAGAGGCCGACGGCGGAGGTGAGCGAGACGGATATCGACGCAATGATCGAGAACATGCGCCAGCAGCGTCCGGTGTTTACCAGTGTCGAGCGCCCCGCGCAGCCGACGGACCGGGTGCGGCTCGACTATCAGGCACGCATCGGCGGCAAGCCCATCGAAGGAGGCGACCTCAGTGATGTGCACGTGGTGCTCGGCAGTGGCCAGGCAATGCCCGAGCTCGAGGAGGGCCTCAAGGGAGTGCGGGCGGCCGAGCAGCGCACGCTGAACGTCGTGTTCCCGGCCGCGCACCCGAACAAGACGCTCGCGGGCCAGTCCGCGGAGCTGCACCTCTCCATAAAGGCGGTCGAGGAGCAATCTCTTCCGGCAGTCGACGAGGAATTCTTCCGCACGTACGGTGTCGAACAAGGCGGCCTACCCGAGATGCGCGCCGAGGTCCGCAGGAGCATGGAACAGGAGCTGGCCGAGGTCATCCGCAGCCGTATGCGTACGCAGGCGCTCGAGGCGCTCTACCGCAGCAATCCGATCGAGGTCCCACAGTCGCTCATCGAGGAGCAGGTACGGCAGCTGCAGATCGAAACGGCGCGCAGATTGGCCATCCGCGATGCGAGCCAGCTGCCGCGGCCCGAGGCGTTCCTCGAGCCGGCGCGCCGGCGGGTTGCACTCGGGCTGCTGGTGACCCATATCGTGCAGAGCCAGGGTCTGAAGGTGGATCGCGAGCGCGTGCTGGCACGGCTCAATGCGCTGGTGGAGGCCTACCCGAATCCGGACGAGGCGCGCCGCGCCTACCTGCAGAACGCCGAGGCGATGCGCCAGGTCGAGTCCGCCGCGCTCGAGGATCAGGTGGTCGAGTGGGTGGTCGAGCGCGCGAAGGTCACCGAGCGGCCGATGAGTTTTTCCGAGCTGACCGGCTTTGGCAGGTCGGCGCCGGATCACGACCACGCGCACCATGAGCACGCGCATCATGAGGAGGCAGCGGGTGTGAGCAGTGAGCAGCAAGAGGCAGGCAGCACATGAACGAAAGAGGCTTGAATCTGGTTCCCATCGTCGTCGAGCAGACCGCGCGCGGCGAGCGCGCCTACGACATCTATTCGCGCCTGCTCAAGGAGCGGGTGATCTTCATCGTCGGGCCGGTCGATGACTACATGGCGAACATCGTGGTCGCACAGATGCTCTTCCTCGAATCCGAGAACCCGGAGAAGGACATCTCGCTGTACATCAACTCACCGGGCGGCGTGGTGAGCTCCGGGCTCGCGATCTACGACACGATGCAGTTCGTGAAGCCCGATGTGAGCACCATCTGCATAGGCCAGGCGGCCAGCATGGGCGCGGTACTGCTCGCCGGAGGCACGCGCGGCAAGCGCTACTGCCTGCCGCACGCGCGCGTCATGATCCACCAGCCGCTCGGAGGCTTTCAGGGCCAGGCCGCGGACATGGAGATTCATGCAAAGGAGATGCTCGAGACTCGCGACCGACTGAACAAAATCCTCGCCAAGCACACCGGACAGAGCGTCGACCGCATCAAGCAGGACACCGACCGGGACCGCTTCATGGACTGGAGCGAGGCGGTGAAGTACGGGCTGATCGACCGGGTGCTCGAGAAGCGGGGCGAGCTGCCGACGACCCCGTCGAAGCCAGCCTGATCGGCACGCTGGCGGTCACGGGGCGCGCCGTGGCGTCGCGGAGCGTCGAACTGCAAGATGTCAAAGCGGTGAACCTGGTCATACAACTCCCGGCCTCACAAGGACTTAGCCGTGCGTAGCGCTTTGCTTCACGCCCGGAGGGCGTGCTATAAGAAGTCGCGCCTCGCGCCGACGGCCGGTGTCGTGTGCGGCGCGGACTCTATGAGGCACAGAAGAGATGAGTGAGGATTCCCGCGGCCGCCA
>JAFAVO010000269.1 GCA_019242385.1 Gammaproteobacteria bacterium
GCCGCGCGCCGCCGCCCTCGAATGCGGATATGAAGTGGCTCACGCCGCCGAAGATCAGCAGCCAGCCGACGAGCAGCGCGACCCCGAGACCGGCCACCGCCGGCTCGATGATGGCGAACGCTCCAACCACGATGAACAGGATCGCGGCGACGATCAGCCAACCGGAGAACCGGCGAGCGCCCTTGAGGATCGGACCTTCTGTAGCCATGTAACACCCTCCAGGCTTGTTTTGTTTGTAGGGATATTGTGCCGCCCGGGGAGAGCGGCCGTAACTACCCTTTGGGACAGGTAATCGACGGCTGCCGCGCTCAAGCCGTCGCTGGGCGGGGACTACTGGGCCATTCGCGGTGCAGGTCTAGCCCAGATAGCCGAAACCGCGCGCCATGAGTGCAGCGCACAACAAGATGACGACGATCGCGCTCAGCTCGAGCATCAGACACATGCGCACGCGCCGGGTGCGTTCCGCGGTCAGCTGCGGGGCCGTCCCGCCCTTCAGGTCGCGATTCCATGAAAGAAAAGTGATCGTCGGATAGATCGAGATCAGAGCCGCGGCGATGAAGGCGCCGAGCTTGATGAGAAAGAAAACATCGTGCCAGTAATAGGCCGGACCTTTCTCGAAATAAGCCACCCGCAGCAGACCCACAGCCAGCAGCACCCCTGCCGATGCACCGAAGAGCATATCGACGCGCAACAGACGTTGGGCCTGCGTCAGCGACAGCGGCGGCTTGAACAGCGCGACTTCGACCGCGAGCGCGGCCACCAGTGTGAAGGCGGATGCATGGTGCAGAAATGCCATCAGCGCAGGGGCATACATCGGTCAGTCCTCCCAGCGCGGCGCCCGCCGCAGCCGCTTGGTGTGGCGCTTCTGCGCCTTGTGTTCGAGCCGCCGCTCGTGCGCGGCGCGGCTCGGACGAGTCGCTTTGCGCACCTTCGGTGCAACGAGTGCCCGGCGGATGAGATCGGCGAGGCGTTCCTCGGCCTCGCGGCGATTGCGCTCCTGCGTGCGGTGATTGCGGGCGAGGATGAGGATGGCGCCCTCGGCGGTCAGGCGCCGCCCGCTCAGGGCGCGCAGGCGTACCTTGACCTCCTCCGAGAGAGCGCCGCTTCCCTCGAGGTCATAGCGCAGCTGCACCGCGGTCGCCACTTTGTTGACGTTCTGTCCACCAGGTCCCGAGGCCCGCACGAACGATACCGCCAGCTCCTGGTCCGGGATCTCGACACCCGGGGCAATTGGGACCGGCACGGGATTCAGTCGGCCGCCTGGTCCACCCCGGCGGCGGGCTTCGCAAGCGTCGCGCCGGGGTAGGCGCGGCCGCCCCGGGCGTCCAGCAGCCGCGTCTCCTGCTGCGGCACCGGAATCTTCACTCCATGAGCGCGGAAGATGCGCCAGATGGCGCGGTTGACGTCGGAGCGCACGTTGTTCACGCCGTTCACGGGGTCCGCGATCCAGAACCGGATCTCGAGCCGCATGCCGTTGTCCTCGAAACTGATGAGGCGCGAGACAGCCGGGGGATCGTGCAGGATGCGCGGATGGTTCTCGGTCGCCTCGAGCAGCAGCTTCAGGGCGATCTCCGGGTCGTCCTCGTAGCTCACCATGACCGGAAGCTTCAGGCGCACCCGCTGGTCGGAATAGCTCCAGTTGATGAAGGAGGTGGTGATGAGGTTCTGGTTCGGCACCAGGGTGTCGACCCCATCGCGGTCGCGCACCACCACGTAGCGTCCACGCAGCTCCTGCACCCAGCCGAAGTTGCCGGTGCTCGCACCGCCCTGGGTTGCGAAGCTGATGACATCGCCTGGCTTGATGGACTTGTCCATGAGCAGCACGAAGCCGCTGACGAAGTTGCTGGCGACCGACTGCAGGCCGAACCCGAGGCCGATGCCGATGGCGCCGGTGAGCACGTTGAGTGTGGTGACGTCCACCCCGGCGGCGTTGATCCCCAGCAGCACTCCCAGCCCCACCAGCAGGAAGTAGGTGAACTTCGAGACGCCGACGCGGGTCGACACGGCCAGCTGATCGAGCCGCATCACGTGGCGCTCGATGGCGCGGGCGATGAGGCTCGCGACCACCACGAAGGCGGTGACGACCACCAGGCCCTTCAGCAGCGCCCACAGGCTGAACTGCGTGCGCCCGGGCACCAGGCTCACCCGGTTGAGGCTGCCCTCGATGACATC
>JAFAVO010000157.1 GCA_019242385.1 Gammaproteobacteria bacterium
TAGTGGCAAGCCCGTCAGCCATATCGCGAGCAAGAGCGCCTGTCAGAGCTGCCACAGCACGGTGGCATGGCTCCCCGTCCGTCAGGTTGACCACACGCAGGTGTTGGGAAGCTGCGTTGCCTGCCACAACGGCAGCATTGCGCGCGGTAAATCCTCGAGCCATCTGCCGGCGAGCGCTGCATGCGGCAGCTGTCACACGACCAACGCCTGGACGCCCGCGCGCTTCGAGCACGCGGCGGTGGCGCCGCACACCTGCACCAGCTGCCACAATGCCGTGCGTGCCGTCGGCATGCCGCGCACGCACGTCCCGACCACGCAACAGTGCGACAGCTGCCATGGGACGCTCGCCTGGAGTCCGGCCAAGGTCGACCACCGCACCCTCACCGTGAGCTGCGCCCGGTGCCACAACAACGTGGCTGTCGTCGGCGTGCCGCCCAATCACATGAGCACGCAGGTCGATTGCGCGAGCTGCCACAGCTATCCGGACTGGAACGAGCTGCATTTCCGCCACGTGAGCGCCGCCTGGCCCGGGGAGCATCGCGCCCAGCTCGAGTGCACGAGCTGCCACACGACGAACGTCGAGAAGGTGCCCTACGCCTCGCCCGCGGAGGCTGGCACCTGCGCCGGCTGCCATGCGCGAGACTTCAAGCCGGCGGCGCACCCCAAGACGCTCAAGGGCGCCACCTACACGGCGCACGAGCTCGCCAATTGCAGCGGTGCGTGCCACGTGTACAGCGATACGACGCAGTCAACAATCACAAGGAGTCTGCGCGGTCCGCATCACCGGGTAACGGATGCGACGTTCAAGCGCTGAAGGCCGGCTGCGCTGGCTCGTGCTGGGCCCGCTCACCGCGCTCCTCGCGCGCGGTGCGCTCGCGCAGATCTCTGCCGCGCCGACGCGCCTGGTGGACGTGAT
Organism: Gammaproteobacteria bacterium; assembly: GCA_019242385.1. Classification (GTDB taxonomy): domain Bacteria; phylum Pseudomonadota; class Gammaproteobacteria; order Steroidobacterales; family Steroidobacteraceae; genus 13-2-20CM-66-19. The sequence continues at coordinate 917 of JAFAVO010000157.1, forward strand.
CCAGGTCGATCAGCGCGATAACCAGGCCGATGTGACCATGCTCTTCGGCTGCTCGATGCGCTTCGTCACCAACGTGCCGGCCAACGAGGGTCGGGAGGTGTCCATCCAGCTGACACCGCTCGCGGATTGCCGCGTAAGTCCCTTCGGACAGATCGCCTCGGAGATTCCGCCCTTCTCCGGAGGTACCGATATCGTCACCGGCGCGCGCATGGAATCGCTGGCTCCCGGTCAGATCACCCTCACGCTGAGCTTCGCCAGAAAGGAGCGCTTCGTCATCGCGCAGGGCGTCGACCCGCGCGGCCTGCGGCTGCGACTGCTCGACCGCAGCCGCGGCAAGGTCCGGGTGCTCGGTGCGCAGGAGGACGCGGTCAGCAACTTCGCCATCAATCTAGACTCCCAGCCCGCACCCTTCGCAGCGGAGGCACTCGCGGCGGCGCACGAGCGTCTGAACGCACCGGTGTTCGTCTCGGAAATAGAGGTCGACGGGGTGAGGTGGTATCGACTGCGCGCAGGACCGATCGAGCGCCGCGCGGAGGCCGACCGGCTGCTGCAGCTGGCGCTGCGGGACTACCCGCGGGCGTGGCTCGCCATCGGCGATGATGCGGTCACGAGCGATGCGGCCGCGACCGGCAAGGAGGTGCAGCCGCCGGTGGAGCGCATCGGCAGCGACCCCGCCCTGCCCCCCGAGCAGCTGCACCAGATCCTGGCGGATGCCCGGACGGCGATGGCCGCGCACAACTATCCCGAGGCGGTCGCGCTCCTCACCAAGCTGCAGCGCCAGCCGGAGTTCCCCGAGCGCGCACGCGCTCAGGAGCTCCTTGGCCTCGCCCGCGAGCGCTCGGGCGAGCTGGCTCACGCCAAGGCGGAATACGAGGAGTATCTGCGCCGCTATCCGCACGGAGAGGCGTCCGAGCGGGTCGAGTTCCGGCTGAAGATGCTGCGCGCCGCCGAGGCGAAGGCGCGCACCGGCCGCGAAGTGAGTTCCGATACACAGCGCTGGCAGGTCTCGGGGGGCTTCGCTCAGATGTTCCGTTACGACGGCACGCGCGTCACCAACGGACCGACACCCACTCCGAGCAACCTGCCACCCGCGGCCGATACCACCCAGGACAGCGCGATCTTTACCGACGTCGACCTGCTGGCCCGCCGGCGCGGCGAGACCTTCGACTGGATGGGCCGCCTCAGCGCCGGTTACGACAAGACCTTCGCGCCAGGCGCGGGCAACGTCGGCGATCCGACGCGGGTGAGCCTCGCCTCGATCGAGATGCTCGACAAGCCGATGGGATTGCTGGCGCGCGTCGGACGCCAGGTCAACAACACTGGCGGCATCCTCGGCACCTTCGATGGCGTCTTCCTGTCGTGGCAGTTTCGACCCTCGTGGGCCATCGACGCGGCGGCGGGTTACCCGGTCGATCTGTTGACGGTGGCTCCGCAGACGCAGCGGCGGTTCGAATCCCTCTCACTCGTGTACGTGCCACGCAACGCGCACTGGGACTGCAACATCTTCGCCGTCGCTCAGGAATATGATGGCTTCAACGATCGGCGCGCGGTCGGCCTCGAGGGCCGCTACCTCGCCTCGCACGCCTCACTGGTCGCGCTGCTCGACTACGACACGTTCTACCACTCGCTCAACACGGCGAGCCTGCTCGCTACGCTGCAGCTTCCGGCGCGTTGGAGCGTGAGCGTCGATGCCGAACGGCGCAACTCGCCGATCCTGACCACGGGCAACGCGCTCATCGGCCAGCCGGTCACCAATCTCTACGCCCTGCAGCAGCGTCTCACTCTCGAGCAGATCTATCAGGCCGCGCGCGACCGCACGCCGATCACCTCCAACTACAGTTTCACTGCGACCCGGCCGCTCGGCCAACGATTTCAGTTCACCGCAGTCGTCTCGGCGACGCAGACCGCCGCCACGCCCGCCTCCTTCGGCGTCCCGGCGCAGCCCGTGACCGGCTTGCTGTTCAACTACCAGGCGCAGTTCTACGGCTCGGACCTGTGGAGCAAGGGCGACTTCAACGTGATCACGCTCAGCCACGGTGAGACCGAGATCGGCCGCATCGATTCGGTGAGCCTTACCAGCCGGCTCCCGGTGGGCGGTGCCTGGCGACTGGCACCGCGGTTTACGGTGCAGCGACTCAGCGAGCAGAGCGATGGCAGCTCCCAGACCAGCTACATCCCTTCGGCACTGCTCGACTACCAGCGCGGCAACAAGCTGCTGCAGCTCGAGGTCGGCGGCGAGCTCGGCAGCCGCGACGCCTTCCTGCAGCTCGCGAACGGACAGTTCGTGCAGACGCAGAAAACCACCCGCTACTACGCGAGCCTCTCCTACCGCCTGAGCTTTCAGAACTGAGCGCGCTAGGCGTTCTTCAGCCGATCGGCAATCGTGGAGAAAGAGCGCGCGGCGGCGACGTCGGCCGCACTCAGGTGGTCCTTGTTGCGCAGCCGCGTGCTGGCCCCTGCCTTGAGCAGCCGCTCGACCAGCGCGTTGTTGCCGTTGCGGCTGGCGATGATGAGCGCGGTGTCCCCGAACTCGTTCTGCGCGTCCTGGTTGGCGTGGTGCGACAGCAGCCGGTCGACGATCTCGCTGCTGCCGGCGTTCGCCGCCAGCAGCAGCGCCGTATCGCCGCGCGTCGTTCGCGCCTCGAGCTGCGCTCCCTTCGCGAGCAACGCATCGGCGGTCGCGCCCGCCCCGGCCGCGCAGGCGGCGGCGAGCGGGGTCACGCCGCTCTCGTCGGCGTGATCGGCGTTGCCGCCGTGCTCGAGCAGCATGCGGACATTCTCGACCCTGCCGGCGCGCGCCGCGTACCAGAGCGCCGTGCGGCCCGCCTTGTCGACTCCCTCGGTGGTTGCACCGGCAGCGATGAGATAACGCAGCGTCTCGGCGCCCTCGTTGCGCTGTGCGACGACCATGAGCGCAGTCGTGCCATGAGCATCCCGTGCCTCGAGGTGCGCGTGCGCCGCGGTGAGCGCACGCACGATGCCCAGGTGGTCCGCCTTGGCGGCCGCGACCAGCGGCGGCTCCGGATCTTCCGGTCGGCCGTCCGCAGACACACCGTGCGTGAGCAGCGCCGCCACCATGTCCTCGCGTCCCTCACGGGTGGCGGTGAGCAGTGGCGAGCTCCCGTGCCGGTCGCCATGCGCCGGCTGCGCTCCGGCATCGAGGAGTGTGTCGAGCGCTCCCGGCACACCGCTCAGCACGGCCACGCTCAACACCGGTATGCCCTCGGGGGTGGCCGCGTTGGGGTCTGCACCGTGGGCCAGCACCGCCTGCAGGAGCTCGGGCGCCTTGCGCGCCGCGGCTACCGCAAGATCGGGCCAGCCGGCATAGAGATCGCGGCCCTGTCCGGCGCGCTGCACGCTGGTCAGCGCGACTTCGGAGGTCGCCGCGCTGCGTTTGAGAGCGACCGCGCCTTTCTCCCGGAGCCTCGAGGCGACCTCGCGCGCGTTGCCGACTTCAGCGAAGTCGAGGGCCGACCAGTCCTGCACGTTGCGCGCACTCACGCCGGCGCCCGCTGCCAGCAGCCGCTCGACCACCGCGACTTTACCGGCCGCGGCGCCCTGCATCAGCGCGGTGTTGCCACGTTGATCCACCGCATCGACCTTGGCGCGGTTGCGGATCAGCACCTCGACCGTGTCGGCACTCCCCGCACGCGCCGCGATCATCAGGGCGGTCATGCCGTACTGGTCGCGGGCGTCGATGGGGGCGCCGCGCTGCAGCAGCAGCTCGACCGCCTGCGCATGGCCCGCCTCTGCGGCACGCGACAGCGCGCCTCGGCCGAACTCGTCGTACTCGGTCAGCAGCGTACCGTTCGCGAGCGCGCCCAGGCTGGCCATGTCGCCTTCCGTCGCCGCAAGCCACAGCGCGTCGCGCTTTACCTTGGAATCGGTAATGCGGGTGGCCGGAATGAGGATGGAATCTGCCGTGTCAACCGGTTTCTTCCCCTCGCGGGTGGCACCGCTGAACCCGAGCTCATGTGCACGTGCGAACCAATGGGCGGCAGCCTGCGGATCCGGCGGATCGGCTTCCGCATAGAGGTTGGCGAGGCTGAAGGCGGCCCGGGCATTTTTCTGCGCAGCCGATTTCTCCAGCCACATTTTCGCCTGTGCGAGATCGCGCGGACCGGCGAGGCCATTGAGATGGAAGGAGGCCAGCAGGTACTGGGCATCCGGGTTGCCCGCCTCCGCGAGCCGCTGCAGGCCCGACTGCGCCGAAGCGAAGTTCTTCAGCCTGATGGCCGTCTTGGCGCTCTCGAGCGGGTCGGCCGTCCTGCCGAAGGCCTTCCCCGGCGCTGCGGCGCCAGCGGCCATCGCCGGTCCAGCCGGCGCGCAAGGGAGGCCGAGCAGCGCGAGCCAGATCAGTGCACGGCTGCTACGCGCTGCCATATTTCGTTTCGACCGTGATGCCGACCCGCCGCAGGAAGTCCGAAGGCAGCACGCCGCCAGCGCTCACGATGACTGCATCGTTGCGGACGCT
>JAFAVO010000327.1 GCA_019242385.1 Gammaproteobacteria bacterium
TACCGAATCCGGTTAGCAATGCCGCAGCCTCTAATGAGTCTGGATCGCCAGGTTGCAGCAGTACCGCACGCGTGTGATTGATCTGTCGTTGGTATGAAGCTTGGGTCGTACAGGCCACGGTGAGAGAGACCGCAGCGCCCAGGCCCAGTATTCGGCTGATTCGCCTGATGGACACCAGCCCTGTTTGGCAACGTGATGCCACTGACGGAGTATACGGGGATACCCAAAGCTACCCGGCATCAGCGCGCTTGCGGATGGCTCCCCGCCCTCTGCGGGATGACCAGGATGCAAACCAGGATGAACGCCGCGATGATCGCGGAGGCGAGCGGCCGGCTCACATTCAGCCCGCCTTGGGCGATCGGCTTGTCGAAGAAATCCCCCACCGTCGCCCCGAGCGGCCGGGTGAGAATGAAGGCGGTCCAGAAGAGGGTCACGCGCGAGATGCGCGTGCGGAAATAAGCGATGGCAACCAGGATGAGCAGTGCGGCGAACACCAGAGCGCCACCGCGGTAGCCGAGGCCCGCATCCGCGACCCAGTCACCGAGCGCCGTGCCGAGAGTCTGTGAGAAGGTGATGGTGAGCCAGTAGAAGGCCTCGACCCGCGGGGTGTTGACCGTGTTGACTGAGACCGTGCCCTCGGTGCGGTACCAGACACCGAGTGAGATTAGAACGCAGGCGAGCAGCAGCAGCGAGCCGCCGAGGTAACCGATGCCGAGGGAGCGATCGGCAAAGTCGGCGAGCGTGGTGCCGGCGGTCGTCGAGGCGATGATCGTCGCCCAGTACAGGAACGGATGGAATCTCTTCGCGGCAATCTGGCAGGCCGCGAGCACCACCAGCGCGGTCGCGAAGATGAGCGTGCTGGTGAGATAGCCCAGCCCGAGCGTCATCGACAGGGTGTCGCCGCCGGTCTCACCGAGGGTAGTCGCGGCGACCTTGATGATCCAGAACCCGAGTGTGACTTCGGGCACCTTGCTCGTGACGGTCTGCGGGACCTTACCGGCTACCGCGTCTCTGTTCATGCACGCACCGGGCTCGAGTTGGTGGGCGCACCGATTGTGCCTGTTTCCCGTGGGAGCTGCGGCCGCACGCGGCGGCAGCGGCGCAGGCGGCGGCCGAGCTCGACGCATGTGATAGCATCGACCGCTTTCTGCGATATGGTGGCCCGCATCGGTTTCTCCGCGACGACCAGTCGTGAATCCCGTCAGGGCCGGAAGGCAGCAGCGGCAGCGGCGATGTCGGGTGCCGGAGCTCAAGCTGGTGCGGGCCGCCTCCCGTCGCAGAGCACACATCCGGGACTTTCATGAGCTACACCGCGCTGGCGCGCAAATATCGTCCCAAGACATTCGCCGAGCTCGTCGGGCAGGAGCACGTGCGGCGCGCACTCGTGAATGCGCTGACGAGCGGCCGCGTACACCATGCGTTTCTGTTCACCGGCACGCGCGGGGTGGGGAAGACCACCATCGCGCGCATCCTGGCGAAGTGCCTCAACTGCGAGAAAGGGGTTACGGCCGAGCCCTGCGGCGTCTGCGCCGGCTGCCGGGAGATCGACGCCGGACGCTTTCCCGACCTGCTCGAGGTCGACGCGGCCTCGCGCACCAAGGTGGATGACACGCGCGAGCTGCTCGATAACGTGCAGTACGCACCCGCCCGCGGACGCTACAAGGTGTACCTCATCGATGAGGTGCACATGCTGTCCGCGCACTCCTTCAACGCGCTGCTGAAGACGCTCGAGGAGCCGCCGCCGCATGTGAAGTTCCTGCTCGCCACCACCGATCCGCAGAAACTGCCGGTCACGGTGCTCTCGCGCTGCCTGCAGTTCAATCTCAAGCGGCTGCCGGCGGTGGATATCGCCGCCCATCTGCGTACCATCCTGGCCGCGGAGGGGGTGCCATTCGATGCAGCGGCAGTGGCCCTGCTGGCGCACGCCGCGGATGGGAGTGTGCGCGATGGCCTCTCGCTGCTCGACCAGCTCATCGCCTTTGGCGGGGGTCGTGCCGGTGAGCCCGAGGCGCGCGCCATGCTCGGCACGGTGGCGCGCGATCACGTGGTGAGACTCCTCGAGCTGCTCGCGCGCGGTGACAGTGCCGAGCTCCTGCGCTGCGCGCAGTCGCTGGAGGAGTTTGCGCCGGACTACGCGCAGGTGCTCGATGCGCTCGCGGGACTTCTGGTGCGCGTTGGCTTGCGTCAGGCGGTCCCGGGCTACGAAGGTGATGAGCTCTATGCGGCCGAGGTGCTCGACCGGCTGGCTGCCGAGCTCGCCCCCGAGGATGTGCAGCTTTTCTATCAGACCGCGATCATCGGCCGCCGCGACCTGCCGCTGGCGCCGGCTCCGGCGAGCGGCTTCGCCATGACGCTCCTGCGGATGCTGGCGTTCCGCCCGGCAGGCGCGGCAGAGACGCCCCGCGCCGCGAGCACGGTGAGGCCCCCCGACCCGGTGCGGGGCCGCTTGCCCGACTCAGGTCCTTCAACCGCCCCGCCCACCGGCATCCCGACGGTGCCGCGCACGTCCGAGGGCGCGGGGTGGACGGAGATCGTGGCCCAGCTCGAGCTGACCGGCGCCGCACGGCAGCTCGCTGCCCACTGCGTGTTCCTGGGGCGGCAGGGCGCGTTGGTGCGGCTTGCCCTCGATCCGCGCAATCAGCTGGTCCGCACGCTGGCGACCGAGGAGAAGCTGGCCCAGGCCCTCTCGCGCCACTTCGGCTCGACCGTGCGGCTCGAATTCCAGTCCGGAGCGGGGCAGGGCGGGGAGACCCCGGCCCAGGCGCAGCGGCGCGCCAGCGAGGCGGAGCTCGCCGCGGCGCGGCAGGCTTTTGAGGAGGATGCCGGGGTCAAGAGCCTGCGCGATCGCTTCGGAGCCACCGTGCTGCCCGACACGATACGGCCGGTAAAATAGACCTACCAAGTTCAGCGGCGCGCACGCGCCTCACGGGTGAGCATTACATGCGAGGTAACTTCAACAACCTGATGAAACAGGCCCAGGCCATGCAGGAGAACATGCAGAAGGCCCAGGCCGAGATAGCCAATATCGAGGTGATCGGTGAGGCGGGCGGTGGCATGGTGAAAATCACCATGAATGGACGCCACGAGGTGAAGCGGGTGCAGATCGAGCCGACGGTGAGCGCGGAGGACCGCGACATGCTCGAGGACCTGATCGCCGCCGCCGCCAACGACGCCGTGCACAAGGTCGAAGCGCGCGTGCAGGAGAAGATGGCGAGCCTGACCGCAGGATTGCAGCTCCCACCGGGAATGAAGCTGCCGTTCTGAGCGATTCGGGATGAAGCATTCACCGCACCTCGCGGCGCTCATCGAGGCGCTGCGCACGCTGCCTGGTGTAGGTCCCAAGACGGCGCAGCGCATGGCCTTCCACCTGCTGCAGGAAGGTCGGCCCGGTGCGCGGGCGCTGGCGCAGACCCTTGCCGTTGCGCTCGAGTCGGTGGCACGCTGCCGGCGCTGCCGCATGCTGACCGAGGGGGAGCTGTGCGTGATCTGCTCCGCCCCGCAGCGGGATGCGGCGCTCCTATGCGCGGTCGAATCGCCGGCGGATGTGGTCGCGATCGAATCCTCGGGCAGCTATCGGGGACGCTATTTCGTCCTGATGGGCCACCTCTCGCCACTCGATGGCATCGGGCCCGAGCAGCTTGGGGTACGCGAGCTCGAATCGATCCTGGCCGAAGGGGAGATCCGCGAGCTCATCCTCGCCACCAACTCGACCGTCGAGGGCGAGGCGACTGCGCATTACCTGAGCGAGCTTGCCGCACGGCGCGGCATCCGGGCGAGCCGGATCGCACAGGGTGTGCCGCTCGGGGGCGAGCTCGAGTACGTCGATGGTGGGACGCTCGCGCACGCCCTGGCCGGCCGGCAGTCCGTATAGCGCTCCCGCCCTGAGGCGCCGCGCTGCGGCACAAAGCGCACGCGCCTGTCAACGTAAGCGTGGCTGTAAAACCCGCCTCCGATGCCGCAATGGCGCGCTTAGCCCTGCGGCAGGCAACATGCGACACTTGACCTCACCACTGTTGGTTATACGGAGAGTTGCAACCATGTATACAAACAAGCCACTCGTGCGGATGTTGACTCTGGGCCTCATGGCACTGGCCGTCTCGATCGGCACGGCGCTCGCTCTGGACACGGCGGCCCTCGATCAGGAGGTCTCGGCGACGCTCGATCACTTCTACACGCTGAACCCCCAGAACAAATCACTCGTCGATAGTGCCGCGGGCGTACTGGTGTTTCCGAGCGTGACCAAGGCGGGTGTCGGCGTCGGTGGTGAGCACGGCAGTGGCGCCCTGCTGGAGAAGGGCAAGACGGTCGGCTACTACTCGACCTCGGGAGCGTCGGTGGGCTTGACACTGGGTGCGTCGCGGCACAGCGAGGTGATCCTTTTCAAGACGCCGGAGGCGCTGAACAAGTTCGTCAACAGCAACAACTGGTCGGTGGGCGCGGATGCGTCCGTGGCCGTGGTCAAGGCGGGGGCGGGGGGCTCTTACGACACCCAAACCCTGAGCAAACCCGTGCTGGCCTTCGCGTTCGGTGAGAAGGGGCTGATGGGTGACGTGTCGCTCGCGGGCGGGAAGATCAGTAAGATCGACACGAAGAAATAACGAAGAAATAACGGCGCCAGGCGTCCTGCTCGGGCGCTGACCCGTCGCGGGCATGGCCCGCGGCCCGGTCCCCGGGCCCGACGAGCAATCGAGCCAGCCGGTCCCAGCGGGACCGGCTGGCACCCGTTGTTATGTCGGACAGTGCGGGTCGCGGTCGTCGCACACCACCCAGGCATGCTCGTGATAGTAACGATGGTGGTCGCGATCGTAGTAGCCCTCGGTGGGCTCATGCACGCGCTCAACCGTACGATCGTGCTCAACCACGCAGCCGCTCAGCACGAAGAACGGGACCATCAACGCAAATGGACCAAACAGTCTCAGACTCCGCATTGAGCTACTCCAACTGCTACTGACGAGAGCAGGCTAACGCATGCACTGTCAGGAACCCGCCCGCCGGATGCTCAAGCTCATGTGGGCCGCAGCTGACACAGGGTCATCCCGCTGGCGCCGGCGAGCCGCGCCTCGCTTGGGGGGAAAGCCCCCATGCCCGTTCACGCCGCGTTCAGAAACAGGGCTAGCGGCTCCGCAACGTGCTCAGCTGGTCACGCAGGCGGCGCAGCCGCCGGTAGCTCTCGTAGCGACGCGCGTGCCAGCTGCCGTCTTCGGCCGCCGCGCGCACCGCGCAGCCGGGCTCGCGCAGGTGGCGGCAATCCTTGAAGCGGCAACCGCTCGCGAGTCGCGCGACCTCCGGGAAACCGAGCGTGCGCTCATCGAGCGCACCCACTGCCGGGGCGAAATCGCGCACGCCGGGTGAATCGATGAGCGCGGCGCCCGTTGGCAGCTCGAAGAGCCGCGCGGCCGTCGTGGTGTGCCGACCTTCCTCCTCGCGCACCAGCTCCCCAACCGCGACTTCCACTTCAGGCAACAACCGCCGGACCAGCGAGGACTTGCCAACTCCCGACTGGCCGACCAGTGCGGCGCGTGCCCCGGGGACGAGTGCCGCGAGCAGCCGCTCCATGCCGGCGCCGGTGGCAGCGGAGCAGTGCAGGGCGGCGAAGCCCGCGGCCGCGTACGCCTCGAGCTCGCGCGCAAATCCCGCATCGCTCGCGAGCTCTGACTTGTTGAGGATGAGCCGCGCGGGAATTCCGGCCGCGGTGGCCGCCGCCAGGTAGCGGTCGATCATGAACGGGTCGGGCTGCGGCACGGGCGCGGACACCACGAGCAGCTCGGTGAGGTTCGCGACCACCGGCTCCGCACCGCCGCGCGAGTTGGCGCGCCACAGCGCGTTGCGCCGCTCGAGCAGGTCGATGACATGCACTTCCTCGTGGTGCGCATCGATGCGGCAGCGGACCTCATCACCGCACACAACCTCGAGCGCGCGCCCGAACGGACGCGCCCGCAGCAGCTGCCCCTCGGCGGTGCGCACCAGCATGTGACGGCCGAAGGTGGCGATGACCGACCCGAGCACGAGCTGCGTCATCGCTCAGGTCCGCCCGCCGGCTCTGCTACACTGGCGCACGCTTTGTCCGTACGATTTCGCTCATTCGACGCACATCATAGACATGCCGAGCGGCGACTACCTGGTATGGATCGACCTGGAGATGACGGGCCTGAAGCCCGACTCCGATGCCATCATCGAGATCGCCACGGTCGTTACGGATAAGGAGTTGGCGATCCTCGCCGAGGGCCCGGTCCTCGCCATCCACCACGGCGAGGAGGTGCTGGCCCGCATGGATGAGTGGAACCAGCGCCAGCACAGCTCATCGGGTCTGCTGGCGCGCGTGCGCGCGAGCCGCGTGAGCGTTGCCGAGGCGCAGCAGCGCACGCTCGAGTTCCTCATGCCGCTCGTGACCGCGGGCAGCTCACCCATGTGCGGCAGCAGCATTTGCCAGGACCGGCGCTTCCTCGCGCGCTACATGCCCGAGCTCGAGCGCTTCTTCCATTACCGCAATCTCGATGTCAGCACGCTCAAGGAGCTGGCGCGGCGCTGGGCACCGCCGGTCGCCGAGAGCTTCGTCAAGCAGGGAACGCACCTCGCGCTCGCAGACATCCTCGAGTCGATCCGCGAGCTGCGCCATTACCGCGCACGGCTGTTTGCGCCCGCCTGGGGAGGCGGTAGTGGCTGACGCGCTCGTCACCCATCGCGGCGGTTGTCATTGCGGCGCGGTCGCCTTCGAGGTGGATGCCCCGGCGCGCATCACCGTGAGCGAGTGCAACTGCTCGATCTGCCACATGAGCGGATTTCTGCACCTGATCGTGCCGCGCAGCCGCCTGCGGCTGCTGCGCGGGGCAGAGGCGCTCGAGGATTACCGCTTCAATACCGGCACCGCGCAGCACCTGTTCTGCCGGCGTTGCGGGGTGAAGTCCTTCTACGTGCCGCGCTCCAACCCCGATGGCTACAGTGTGAATCTGCGCTGTCTCGATCAGTCGACCATCACCGAGGTCACCATCGAGCCTTTCGACGATAACGACCGCGAGGCCTCCGACGCTCGCATCCGCGACCGCTCGCGCGCCTGAGCCGCTGCGATCCGCCCGGCGCCCGCTGCCACGGGCTCAGTTGGAGCGGCCGGCCGCGGCAGGCTGCGCCAGGAACAGCCAGGTCTCCACCACGGTGTCCGGATTGAGGGACATGCTCTCGATGCCCTGATCGAGCAGCCAGCGCGCCAGGTCCGGGTGGTCCGATGGACCCTGTCCGCAGATACCGACGTACTTGCCGAGCTTACGGCAGGCCGCGATGGACATCGCCAGCAGTTGCCGCACCGCCTCATCCCGTTCATCGAAGCCGCTCGCCACGATGGCGGAGTCGCGATCGAGGCCCAGGGTGAGCTGCGTCATGTCGTTCGAGCCGATCGACATGCCGTCGAAATACTGCAGGTACTGCTCGGCGAGCAGTGCGTTGGTCGGCAGCTCGCACATCATGATGATGCGCAGCTCCCCGCCGCGCTTGAGTCCGTGCGCGGCCAGGAGCTCGGTGACCGCACGCGCTTCCGCGAGCGTGCGCACGAACGGCACCATGACCTGCACATTGGTGAGTCCCATGGTCTCGCGTACCCGGCGGATGGCGCGCACCTCGAGCTCGAAGCAGGGACGAAAGCCCTCATCGAGGTAACGCACGGCGCCGCGGAAGCCGAGCATCGGATTCTCCTCGTGCGGCTCGTAGCGCGTCCCACCGATCAGGTTCGCATATTCGTTCGATTTGAAGTCCGAGAGCCGCACGATGACCGGCTCGGGGGCGAATGCCGCGGCGATCTGCGCGATGCCTTCGGCGAGCTTCTCCACGTAGAAGCCGACCGGATCGGAGTAGCCGGCCATCTGCGCGCGGATCTGCTCTTTGAGGTCCGCATCCAGCCGCTCGAACTCGAGCAGCGCCTTCGGGTGCACGCCGATCATCCGGTTGATGATAAACTCGAGGCGCGCGAGCCCGACGCCATGGTTGGGGATGGCGGCGAAGTCGAAGGCGCGGTCGGGGTTACCGACGTTCATCATGATCTTCACGGGGATCTTCGGCAGCGAGTCGAGCTCCACCTGCTTGCGCTCGAACTCGAGCAGCCCCTCGTACACGAAGCCGCTGTCGCCCTCCGCGCAGGACACTGTTACCTCCTGTCCCTCGCGGATGCGTTGCGTGGCATCGCCGCAGCCGACCACGGCCGGAATACCCAGCTCACGGGCGATGATGGCCGCGTGGCAGGTGCGGCCACCGCGATTGGTGACGATCGCCGCGGCGCGCTTCATCACCGGCTCCCAGTCGGGGTCGGTCATGTCGGCGATCAGCACATCGCCGTTCTGCACCCGTGGCATCTCATCGGCGCGCATGATGACGCGTGCGGTGCCCGCGCCGATGCGGGTGCCGATGCTGCGCCCGGTCGCGAGCACCCGGCCGCGCCGCTTGAGTGCGTAGCGCTGGATGGTGCGTCCGGCCCGGCTCTGCACGGTCTCCGGCCGCGCCTGCAGGATGTAGATCGCGCCGCTCGCCCCATCGCGTGCCCACTCGATGTCCATCGGCCGCTGGTAGTGCTCCTCGATGAGCAGCGCCTGGCGCGCGAGGGTGATGAGGTCCGCATCCTCGAGGCAAAAGCGCCGCCGCTCAGCCTCCGGTACCTCGAGCGTCTGCACGCGCTCGGTGCTGCCCGCGGGCGCGTACACCATCTTGATGGCCTTGCTGCCGAGATTACGGCGCAGCACGGGATGCTTGCCGCTGCGCACGGCGGGCTTGTAGAGGTAGAACTCATCCGGATTGACCGCGCCCTGCACCACCGTCTCGCCGAGCCCCCAGGAGGCGGTGATGAACACCACGTCGCGAAAGCCCGAGTCGGTATCGAGCGTGAACATGACCCCGCTCGCACCGAGGTCGCTGCGCACCATGTGCTGGATTCCGGCCGAGAGCGCGACCGCGGCGTGGTCGAAGCCCTGGTGCGCGCGGTAGGAGATGGCCCGATCGGTGAACAGCGATGCAAACACTTCGTGAATCGCCCGCAGCACCGCTTGCTCGCCGCGCACGTTGAGAAAGGTCTCCTGTTGGCCGGCGAAGGAAGCTTCGGGAAGATCTTCCGCGGTCGCCGAGGAGCGCACCGCGACGGCGAACTCGTCGCGGCCGCTACCGAGGCGGCGCAGCGCCTCGAGCACCGCGTCGTTGAAGGCGGGCGGCAGCGGTGTGGCGAGGATCCACTGGCGGATGCGCGCGCCGCTCGCGGCCAGGCGCGTCACATCATCGACGTCGAGCCCCGCGAGCTCACTGCCGATACGCTCGGCAAGTCCGCCCTGCGCGAGAAATTCCCGGTAGGCGTCGGCGGTGGTCGCGAAGCCCGCGGGCACCTGCACCCCGAGCTTCGAGAGCGCACTGATCATCTCGCCGAGCGAGGCATTCTTGCCGCCGACGCGCTCGACGTCGCGCATGCCGAGCTGCTCGAAGGGGATCACATAGGCGTTCACTGCAGCTCCCGGTGGTCAGTCAGCGGCCGGGCACGCTTGCCACGCCCGCCCGCGCGGTGAAACACTGCGGGCCGGAAAACCTGACTCCCAGGAAGCGCCTGCAGCCGTGAGCCGCCGAACCGTTTTTTTCGTCTCGGACCAGACGGGCGTCACGGCGGAAACGCTGGGGCACAGCCTCATGACGCAGTTCGAGGGCCTGGAATTTCGGCCGGTGACTTTGCCATTTGTATCCACGCTTGACAAGGCGCACGAGGCGGTGCGGCGCATCGATCGTGCGGCACGCGAGGAGGGCGTGCGGCCGATCGTATTCAGCACGCTGGTGCAGGATGATCTGCGCGACGTGGTGATCACCGCCAACGGGCTGTTTCTCGATCTGTTCTCGGCCTTTGTTGGTCCGCTGGAGCGTGAGCTCAACACCCGCTCCACCCACCGTGCCGGGCGCGCGCACGGCATCGCCGACCTGGCCGCCTACACGGCGCGTATCAATGCTACCAACTTCGCACTCGCCAACGACGATGGCAGCGGTGGCGACTACGCGCACGCCGATGTGGTGCTGGTCGGAGTCTCGCGCGTCGGCAAGACACCGACCTGCGTGTACATGGCCTTGCAGTACGGAGTGTTCGCGGCCAACTATCCGCTCACCGAAGAGGACCTCGAGGCGGGGCAACTGCCGGTGCGGCTCGCGCCCTTCCGCGGCAAGCTCTATGGGCTGAGCATCCGTGCCGAGCGGCTGCAGCAGATCCGTTCCGAGCGGCGGCCCGACAGCCGTTACGCCTCGCGCGCGCAGGTGCAGTATGAGCTGCGCGCGGCCGATGCGCTCTTCCAGCGCTATTCCATTCCGACACTCGACACCAGCGAGTCCTCGATCGAGGAGATCGCGAGCCGCATCATGAACAGCACCGGCATTGAGCGGCGGCTGCCACTGTAGAGCTGCCAGCGCGGGAGAGCACGCCGGCTGGCCAGTTGCGCATTGTTGCACGTTTGGCCGGCGCGCGGGCAACACGCAGCAAGTCGCACGAAAATTGCAAGCCGCGCGCGCAGCGTTGCGGTGCTAAATAAGGCGCTGTTCGCTCTTGCAGCAGCAGCCTCGTGCGTTATAGTCGGGGCGTGCTAGTTGCTGACACCACCACGATCGTTTCCTGGCGCGCCCGCCCGCGCAGCTTCGTTGCGCTCATGGGTCTGTATGAGAGCAACTTCATACGCCTCGGCTGGCTCGCCGGAAACCTCCGTGAGCTCAGCGGGCGCTACTGCTCCTCGGTCGAGGGAGACTGTGACCTCGTTCTCACCGTGACCGAGCGCTCCCCCTATACCAGCACCGTCAACCTCACCTACCTGCTGCCCGAGGCGCACGGGCCGCGTCTCTACCCCGACATGCGCGTGCGCATCTACCACGATGCGCATCTGGTCGAGGCGCAGCCATGGCACAGCGTTCACAGTTCTGCGGCGGTGCCGCCGTCCCCCCCACGGGGGCGCGCAGCGGTGCGCGCTGGGGTGCCCCGCGGCACGCCGGAGCGTGAACTGGATCAGCGCTGGGCACGCAACATGATGTTAAACAAGTGGCTGGAGTACTGCGTGGAGCGAGGTCATCGCTTCTCATCCCGCACGGAGCAACGCCCCGGCGCATGAGAAGTGGCGGTGGGCCGCCGCATCTCTCATGAAGGCGTTGCGACAACTCGGGTTTCTCAAGCTCAGCCTGCGTCCTGCGGACCCCGCACCCGAAGAAGACCATCGGGTATTGGCGCTGTTCCGCAACCGCGCGGAGCTGAAGAAGGCTTACGGGGATCTGCAGGAAGAGACCTTCCGTCTCAAGGACCTGATCAAACAGCAGGAAGGCGCCACGCAGCGTGTCCAGGACATGCTCAACACGCTCGAGGCGCGCCTCGGTGCCCCCGAGACTGCCTATCCAACGCTCGTGTTCTATCAGCTGCGACGCCTGTGGCAGACCGGTCGTGAGCTGATCACCGCCTTCGTCGCGGATCTGAGCCGCCAGCAGGAGGATCGCGAACGGCGCGCCCACCTCGCACAGCACAACCGCGAGCAGTTCGCCCGGCGCCAGGCAGCGCAGGGTGAGCTGCACGCCGCACAGACGCTGCGCGCGGAAGCGGGCGCCCAGCTCGCAGCGCTCGAAGGCGAGCGCGCCGCGCTCACCCGTTTCTGGCACTACTTTCGCCGCCGGGCGCTCGAGCGCCGCATCGGCGCCGCACAGCTCGCGGTCGCCAGCGCCGACGCCGCTGTCGTGCAGGCCCAGGCGCGGGTCGATGCGATCGCGGCCGAGAGCGCTGCGGAGTTTCCCGGGATGTCGCTCCAGTCACGGCGCTCCATCAACCTAGCGGCGATCGCCTGTGCGGAGGTGCTGTGCCAGCGCCTGACCGAGCTCAAGACCCCACTGCTCGAGCTCGCGCGCCAGGCCATCGGACGGCGCGAGCCGGGCGCGGAGTACGGCAACCCCAAGGAGTGCGTGCTGCTGATGGGTGAGATTGCGCGCGCGCACCGCCTGCTCGCTGATCGTGGCGGCCTCGCCAACGAGATCCGCGATCGCGGTGAGCGGCTGAAGTCGGTCGCGCGCTATCGCGGACCCAAGGATACGGCGCCCCAGGTGGATTGCCTCTCGCCCAGCGAAGGAGATGTGCTGGCGATGCCGGCCCAGGGCGCGAAGGCCGCGCGGCTGCCGAACGTGCTCGCCGAGGATACCTGGGACCTCTTCCGCGTCCTCCTCCGCTAAGGCGCACCCCGCGAAAGCGGGCCCTAGCTCAATCCTGTCCGGCGGTATCGGCGCGCGCCGTCTTCTGCTGCGGCGGCTGCGGGTGCGCCCCGGTGACCATGTCGGCCATGACCTGCGCAGCCTGGTCGAGTACGACATCGGCCGCCGCCTCATCCTTCACCTTCTCCAGCTCTTCCATGCTCTTCAGCGGCGGGAGATTCTTCGCCGCGCGGCGGTTGTTCTCGCGCTCGAGGCGGTCGTGCTCCATGCGCGCCCGCTCCTCGCGCCGCGTCTTGAGATTCAGCGACACCGTGTGCTGCTCGCGCACCGAGTCGACCGCGGCGATGTCCGACACCAGCCATTTGTAGTCGGGGTCGTGCTGGGCGCGCTCGCCTTCCTCGACGGCGAGCGCCGCCACCGGCGGAGCGGCCACCGCGCTCGCTTTGAAGGGCACACCGGCGATGCGGTCCCAGGGGAGCGCCGACTCGAGTGCGCTCTCACCGATCTCCTTGGTGTCGAGCATGGAGGCGAGCGGCACGTCCGGCTGCACGCCACGGTGCTGCGTGCTCTCGCCGGTCACGCGGTAGAACTTGCCGATGGTGACGGTGAGCTGACCGTTGTCGGTCTTGTCCGGCGACCAGCGATCGAGCGACACGAGGTTCTGCACCGTGCCCTTGCCGAATGTGGTCTGCCCGAGGATCACGCCCCGGTGATAGTCCTGGATAGCGCCGGCGAAGATCTCGGACGCGGAGGCACTGAGGCGGTCAACGAGCACCGCGAGCGGGCCGTCGTAGGCCGGGCCGGTCTGCGGGTCATCGAGCACCTCGAGCCTTCCGGAGGTGTCGCGCAGCTGCACTACCGGGCCATGATCGATGAACAGGCCGGTGAGCGCGGTGGCCTCCGGCAGGTAGCCGCCGCCATCGTTGCGCAGATCGAGCACCAGCCCATCGATCTTCTCGGCCTTGAGCTGATTGAGGAGCTTCAGCACGTCGCGCGTGGTGCTGCGGTAGTTCTGATCGCCGGCGTTCTGCGCGGCGATGTCCTGGTAGAAGCCGGGGACGGTGATGATGCCGATCTTGAGTGTGCGGCCGTTGCGCACCACGTTCTTCACTTCCTTGTGCGCCGCCTGCGCCTCGAGCGTCACCTTGTTACGCACGAACTCGAGCACCTTTTCGCCGGTTCCGGGCGCCGCGCCCGCGGGCAGCACCTGCAGTCGCACCGTGGTGCCGGCCTTGCCGCGGATGAGCTGCACGACGTCATCGAGCCGCCAGCCGATCACATCGGTGAAGGGGGCATCGCGCCCCTGCCCGACACCGACGATACGATCGTTGGTCTTGAGAGTACCGGCGACCGCGGCGGGCCCGCCCTCGAGCACGTTCATGATGGTGACGTAGTCATCGACGAGCTGCAGCGATGCACCGATGCCCTCGTAGTTGAGGCTCATCTGGATGCGGTATTCCTCCGAGCTGCGCGGTGAGAAGTAGCTCGAGTGCGGATCGAAGGCGCGCGCGTACGCGTTCATCAGGTTCTCGAACACGTCCTCGCTCGTCACCTGGTCCACGCGGCGCAGCACGCGCTCGTAGCGCTTGCGCAGGATGTCCGCGGCCTCCGGCCAGCTCTTGCCGGTCAGCATCAGCGACAGCGCATCGTTCTTGACGCGCTTCCTCCACAGCTCCTCCATCGCCTGCTTGTCGGCGGGCCAGGGCGCGTGGGTGCGGTCGAACTCGAAGGTCTCGTTCAGCGTCCAGTCCGGCTCGGTCTGCAGCAGGTTGAGCGCCTGCTGCATGCGCTCGCGGTTACGTTGCTGGAACCGGGCGAAGATCAGGTAGGCCGGATCGATGTTGCCGGTGCGGATCATGTCGCCGAAGCGATAGCGATAGATGTTGAAATCGCTGATATCGCTCGCGAGGAAGTAGCTGCGCTGGCCGTCGAGGAACTCCAGGTAGCGCTGGTAGACGACGTCCGAGAGCTTGTCGTCGAGCGCGGCGCGGCTGTAATGCTGATCCTCGAGAATGCGGCCGATCTTGCGCGCGGTGGAGCGCTGGCTGTCGCTCGGAATGATGGCCCCGGGTGGCAGCAGTCCGGTGCTGGCCGGCACCTGCACGGATCCGGCGAGTGCGAGCGCCATGACCGCCAGAGCGGCGGCAGATATCCATCCTGAGGACCGGCGCAGGAGTAAAGGCATTTTGTAAGGCTCTTGGCTTGGGTAGATTCTTAGAGTAAGGCTAGAGCGAGCGGTTCGTCTCAGCAAGTACGGCACTCACACCACCTATGCGGCCACTGGCGGCGCTCCTGGCCATTCTGATGGGATCGGCGGTCGCCCTGGCGGCCGGGCTCCTGCTCACCTGGATCGTGATCCTGTTCCTTCCGGCCGAGCAGGCGCGCTTTGCCCCTGAGCACGCCGCGCTGGTGCGCGCGGTGGTGGTATTCACCGCCTTTGCGGCGGTCACGGCGGGAAGCTTTTACGGGGAACAGCGCGAGCGGCGCTGGCGGCTCGCGGCGCATGCGGCCACGCTCGCGATGTTCGCCCTCGCGGTGTGGCTGTATTGGCCTAAATAAGACAAGCGTATCGGGAGAATAAGGCAAGTGGGCTCCTAGCTGGGCTGTCGACGGTGCAGCCCGGCAAATCAGCGCGGTCGGCGGACCGGAGCCGGTGCGGCGTCGTCCGCGTCCTCCGCGTCTCCGGTGGGCATGTTGCGCACCAGGCGGATGAAGAGGCGCACCAGCAGCACGAGGGCGGCGGGCCCGAGCGCCACCGCCCAGAACACCGCCGATCCGTGCAGGAGGCCGAGGTAGAAATCCTGCAGGAGCGCGAGCGGGCCCGCATGCTGGTTCTGTCCCTGGATATAGGGTCCTAGAACCCGGTTGCCACCCACCCAGATGAGGAGCGGTACTCCGAGCAGGCCCAGGAGGAGCGCGGCTCCATAGACGATGAGCTCGCGGCGCACCCAGGGCGGCAAGCCGCGAGAATCCTCACTCTCCTCGGGCGCGCCGAGCGGGCGGGCGAAGGGGCGTGTGGGGGCCTTGATCGGCGGCGGACTCGACATCGGTGCGGGCATAATACCGTTGCGATGCAGAAAATAAGAACCGCCGTCGTCGGAGTGGGATATCTCGGACGCTTTCACGCGCAGAAATATGCCCAGGCCACCGGGTGCGAGCTGGTC
>JAFAVO010000196.1 GCA_019242385.1 Gammaproteobacteria bacterium
TTGCCGGCACCTGGTGCAAGCAGCCGCGCCACATCGCCGCCGCAAGCTACGCCGGCACGACCGGAGTACCCGCCATCTTCCCCCGGAGCCTCTTCCGCGAGCTCGGCGAGCTGCGCGGGGATGTGGGGGCGCGCGCCCTGTTGCGCCGCTACGCGGCCCGCCTGGTACGGGTCAGCATGCCCAGCGCGGCGCTCGATCTGGATACCCCGGAGGATCTGCTGGCCTTCACCGAGCCGCGCTAGGAGCCGGCCCCCGGCGCGCGCGGATGCGGGAACTGGTCCGACTCGTCCTCCCCGGCACGCGGCGCGAGGCAGGCAAAATCCTTCTCGAGCGTGATGCGCAGCGCGCCCTCGGGAAGCGCCTGCTCGTGCGCCAGCGTCACGCGCTCGGTGTCGCACCACTCGCGCGCGAGCGCCTCGGGCACCCGGATCTCCACC
Source organism: Gammaproteobacteria bacterium (assembly GCA_019242385.1). Taxonomy (GTDB): domain Bacteria; phylum Pseudomonadota; class Gammaproteobacteria; order Steroidobacterales; family Steroidobacteraceae; genus 13-2-20CM-66-19. The sequence continues at coordinate 438 of JAFAVO010000196.1, forward strand.
ACCCCGTTGCGGAAGCTCGCGCTGATCTCGCTCGCCGCCGCGTCGCGCCGCAGGCGGTACACCAGGCGCACAGCGGGCGCGAACGGTACGTGCTCCTCGACCGCGCCCTCCTCCAGCAGCGCGCGCATCTCACCCTGCGTGAGTCGCAATCTCAGGGTCGGTCCTTTGATCCGCAGTTTCATGAGCCCTCCGCATTTTGCGCCGCGGCGAGGATGCGCTGCGCCTGCAACAGGTGCGGCCGGTCGATCATGCGCCCATCGAGGCTGACGACACCGGCGGCCGGGGCGGTCGCGAATGCCGCGACGACCCGCCTTGCATGCTCGCGCTCGGCCTCGGTGGGTGCAAACGCAGCGTTGATCGCGGCAATCTGGTCAGGGTGGATGGCGAGCTTGCCGCTGAAGCCGTCGCGCCGCGCGGCGTCGAGCTCGTGCTGCAGGCGGGTGCCATCGCGAAAATCCGTACAGACCCCGTCGATGGCCTGCGCACCGAGCGCCGCGGCGGCGAGCAGGCAATGGCTGCGGGCGAGCTGAAAAGTAAAGGTCAGCGCGCCGGCTGCATCGCGCGCGGCCAGCGCGCCGAGTGCCGTGCCGAGATCCTCGGCACCCCAGGTGAGACCCGCAACGCGCTCGCGTAGCCTACGCAGGCCGCCGAGGGCTTGCGGGTATTGCGCGAGCGAGAGCACGCCTGCGGGGGTCTCGGTGGCGATGACGAGCAGCCGCGCGGCACCGGGCTCCAGGCCGAGTCGGGTCTCGAGCCTGGAGAGCTGGCGCGCCACCAGGACGATGTCCGCAGCGCCCGACACCTTCGGCACGACGATACCGGCGGGTGCAGCGCGCGCGAACACGGCCGCGAGATCCTCGCCCAGCAGGCCGCTCGATGCGGCATTCACGCGCACCCACAGCTGCGGTCCGCGGCGGTGCTCACCCACCGAGCCCAGCAGCTCGCTCACCCGCTGCCGCGCGGCAGGCAGCTGCTCCGGCGCCACCGAATCCTCGAGATCGAGAATGACGGCGTCCGCGGCGCTCGCCAGCGCCTTCTCCTGCTTGCGCTCGCTGTCACCGGGCACGAACAGCCACGAGCGCAGGGTCCGCGGGGGCATAGGGGGGGCGCGCCGCCGCGGCTGCGGAGCCCGGCGCGGCGTGCGCCGTCGCGGGCTCAAGCGGCGGGTCTCTTCAGCATGAGGGCGACGCGGCGGCAGGAGGCCACCTCCTCGTCGCGCTGGTTGTAGGCCCGGTGCTCGAAGACCACGATCCCGGAGTCCTTGCGTGACTGGCTCTCGCGCTTGGAGAGCACCGTCGTCAGGGCGTGCAGGGTGTCTCCGATCAGCACCGGTCGCGGGAAGCGCACCTCCTCCCAGCCGAGATTGCCGATGGTGGTGCCATAGGTCGTGTCGTATACCGACAGCCCGACGAGCAGGCCGAGGGTGAAGACGCTGTTGACGATGCGCTCCCCGAACGGGGTGCCCTTGGAGTACTCCGCATCCAGATGAATGGCGGCCGGGTTCATGGTCAGGGCACTGAAGAGCAGATTGTCGGTCTCGGTGACGGTGCGGCGCACCAGGTGCTCGAAACGCTGCCCGGGCTCGAATTGCTCGAAATACAGTCCCGCCACGTTGCCTCCTGGTGTCGGCGTTAGTGTCGCACGCGGTCATAACCCCAGAAAGGGGGCACCCAACCAGACGGTATTAGACCACCGACCCGCGCCGCCTATAGTCGGGCGCATGTACCGCTACGACGAGCTGGACCAGGCCCTGGTCGATGAGCGGGTCGCCGAATTCCGTGACCAGGTCCGCCGCCACCTCGCGGGCGAGCTGTCCGAGGAGGAATTCCGTCCGCTGCGGCTGCGCAACGGCCTGTACATCCAGCGCCACGCCCCGATGCTGCGCATCGCGATCCCCTATGGCCTGCTGTCTGCGCAGCAGCTGCGCGCGCTCGCTCACATCACACGCCGCTACGACCGCGGTTATGGACATTTCACCACCCGGCAGAACCTCCAGCTCAACTGGCCGGCGCTCGCCGACGTACCTGACATCCTTGCCGAGCTCGCCCGCGTGCAGATGCACGCCATCCAGACGAGCGGCAACTGCGTGCGCAACGTCACCGCCGACCACATGGCGGGTATCGCGCCCGATGAGATCGATGATCCGCGGCCCTACTGCGAGATCATCCGCCAGTGGGCGACGCTGCACCCGGAATTCACTTATCTGCCGCGCAAATTCAAGATTGCGGTGACCGGCTCGGCCGAGGATCGTGCGGCCTCCGAGGTGCACGACATCGGTCTGCAGCTGCGGCGCGCTACCGGCGGCGAGATCGGCTTCACGGTACGCGTCGGCGGTGGCCTCGGCCGTGCGCCGGTCATCGGTCAGGTGATCCGCGAGTGGCTGCCGGTCACTGACCTGCTCGCCTATCTGGAAGCGATCCTGCGCATCTACAACCTGCACGGCCGGCGCGACAACATCCACAAGGCGCGCATCAAGGTGCTGGTCAAATCGCTCGGCATCGAGCGCTTCCGCTCCGAGGTCGAGCACGAGTGGCAGGCCGGTCGCGCCTGCGCCGCGCAGCTCAGCGCCAGCGAGCTCGAGCGGGTGCGGGGTTTCTTCCGGCCACAGGCCTACGAGTCGCTGAGCAATATCGATGTGGCGAGCGGCCGCGAGCCGCCGTTTCAGGCCTGGTACCGCTACAACACGCGCCCCCACCGCGTGCCGGGCTACCGAGCCGTGCTGGTATCTCTCAAGGCTCACGGGGCCGTGCCGGGCGACATGACCGCCGGGCAGATGGAGGCCCTGGCCGATCTCGCCGAACGCGTGAGCTTCGGCCTGGTGCGCAGCACGCATACACAGAATCTGCTGCTCGCCGATGTGCCGCAGCACCGCCTGCACGAGGTGTGGCAGGAGCTCCTGAGCCTCGGGCTGGCGATGCCCAACATCGGCACCCTCACCGACATGATCGCCTGCCCGGGGCTCGATTTCTGCTCGCTCGCGAATGCCGGCACCCTCTCGGTGGCGCGCCAGATTCAGGAGCGCTTCGATGATCTCGACTATCTCTACGACCTCGGTGAGATCGAGATCAAGATGTCGGGGTGCATGAACGCCTGCGGACACCATCACGTGGGTCACATCGGAATACTCGGTGTCGATAAGCACGGTGAAGAGTGGTACCAGATCAGCCTCGGCGGCTCCGCCAACGGCTTCACCGCACTCGGTGAGGTGATCGGGCCCTCGGTTCCGCAGCCGGAGGTGGCGATCACGCTCGAGCGCATCGTCGAGACCTATCGCGAGCTGCGCGAGGACGGCGAACGCTTCATCGATACGGTGCGGCGGATCGGCATCGCGCCTTTCAGGGAGCGCGCCTATGCGTTACATCCTGCAGCGGCGTGAGCTGCGCCCCGACGACTGGCGTTATCTCGGCGAGGAGTGTGCGGAGAGCGATGCGCTGATCGTGCCGCTCGCGCAGCTGCGCGCCGATCCGCTCCAGTGGCAGAAGCGCAGCGGGCCGCTCGGCGCCCTGCTCGGCCCCGCCGACTCCGTCGCCGAGCTCTCGGAGCTGCTGCCGTGGCTCGCGCTGGTCGCGCTGCAATTTCCCAACCCGGGCGATGGCCGGGGATACTCGCAGGCGCGGCTGTTGCGCGCGCGGCTCGGGTTCGCTGGCGAGCTGCGCGCCGTGGGCGCAGGCGTGCGCCAGGATCAGGTGTTCCTCCTCACGCGTTGCGGATTCGACAGCCTGGAGCCTTTGCCCGGCGTGGACCTCGAGGCGGTACGGCGCGCCCTCAACCGTTACAGCGTCGCTTACCAGCCCGGCTCGGCGCAGGTGGAGCTCAGACGGCAGCGGTTCATGCCAGGCGCACCATCGGCTGCGCGCTCTCCTGACTGACGTCGTTCAGCGCTCCGGCAGCACGGTATCGGCAAAGAGGCCTGCCACTTCCTCGGCCGATTCGGCGCGGTGCGCGCGGTCGACCAGCCGCCGGTCGAGGTGCGGGGCGAGCAGCTGCGCGAACTCGTACATGTACTTGCGCAGCAGCGTGCCGCGGCGAAAGCCGAGCCAGGTGGTATGCGCGGTGAACAGGTGCGAGGCATCGATCGCCACCAGAGCCGGATCCTGCTCATCGACCGCCATATGCGCCACGATTCCCACCCCGAGCCCGAGCCGCACGTAGGTCTGGATCACATCCGCGTCGCGCGCCGTGATGGCGACGTTCGGAATGAGCGAGGCGCGTGCAAACGCCTCGTGCAGCGAGGAGGGGCCGGTGAAGCTGAACGTGTAGCTGATGAGCGGGTAGGCCGCGAGCGCCTTGAAGGTGAGCCGTCCGCCATCGGCGAGCGGGTGTCCCTTGGGCACGATGACGGTGCGGTGCCAGCGGTAGCAGGGCAACAGCGTCAGGTCGGTGAACAGGTGCTCGGAGCCGGTGGCGATGGCGCAGTCGATCCGGTCGCTCGCCACCATCTCCGCGATCTGCTCGGAGGTGCCCTGGTGCAGGTTGAGACGCACCTGCGGATAGCGCCCGCGGAATTCACGGATGACATCCGGCAGCACGTAGCGCGCCTGGGTGTGGGTCGTGCCGATCGACAGGCTCCCCTTGCCTTCATCGCGCAACTCGGTCGAGAGGCTACGGATGGCGCTCGCCTCCTGCAGTATCCGCAGCGCGCGCTCGATGACCTGCTGTCCGGCGGGAGTGATGCGCCTGAGATTGCGGCCTTCGCGCACGAAGATCTGGAACCCGAGCTCATCCTCGAGCAGCTTGATCTGCTTGCTGACACCCGGTTGGGAGGTATGCAGTTTCTGCGCCGCAGCCGTGATGTTCAGACCGCTCTGCGCCACGGCGGCGAGATAGCGCAACTGGTGCAGCTTCATCGGGTGTCGTCCATGCGCCACAGACTAACTCAACCGGCAAGCGGGCCGTAAGCGCTCCCGTAACCGTTCCATAACCGCCGCGCAGCCCCTCAGAAGCAATCATTCGTTCTTAGGTCCAGGGGCCATGGCTATAGTCGCCTGACCATGCCGGAGCTGTCGACGTCGGAGCTGGGTGACAAGGCCGCAGCCGTGCGTGCACTGCTCGGGCGCGCTCTGGAGGAGCACGGCCCGGTCGTGTACGCCAACAGCCTCGGCGCCGAGGCCATGGTGCTCACCGACATCATCTGGACGCACCTTCCGCAGATCGAGATCTTCAGCATCGATACCGGGCGCCTGCACGAGGAGACCTACGAGCTGCTCGAGCGGGTGCAGCGC
>JAFAVO010000239.1 GCA_019242385.1 Gammaproteobacteria bacterium
CCTTCACATCGCGCGCGTAGGTCTCGGCGTTCATGGCCACCATCAGGTCGACGCGGCCTGAGCGCGCGACGTAGCCCGCGTGGGTGACCCGGATCTCGTACCAGGTCGGCAATCCCTGGATGTTGGAAGGGAAGTAATTCTTGCCCACCACCGGGATGCCGCTGCGGAAGATGGACTTCATCAGCAGCGTGTTGGCGCTCGCCGAGCCGGTGCCATTCACGGTGGCAATCTTGAGGGTGAAATCGTTGATGCGTGTGGGCTCTGCTTTGGGCATGGCTTGGTGCTCAGGCAATCTTCGGCTTGCGCGCCTCGAGCGCCTCAGCCTCATCGTCGGCGTGCGGCCAGTGCAGCTCGGACTTCTGCATGTCCCAGGCGGCGGTCGGGCAGCGTTCGGCGCACAGTCCGCAGTGCACGCACAGGTCCTCGTCCTTCACCATCACCCGGCCGGTCTGCGGCAGGCCCGAGGACACGTACAGCGGCTGCGTCAGGTTCAGCGCCGGCGCCTTGAGCCGGGTGCGCAGCTCCGCCTCCGTGCCGTTGTGCGTGATGGTGAGACAGTCCACCGGGCAGATGTCGATGCAGGCATCGCACTCGATGCACAGCTTGGTGGTAAACACGGTCTGCATGTCGCAGTTGAGGCAGCGCTGCACCTCCTGCTCCACCTGCTCGGCGGTGAAGCCGAGCTCGACCTCGATGTTGAGCTTCTTGAAGCGCTCCTTGAGCGAGACGTGCGGCATCAGCCGCCGCTCGAGCGGTGCGTAGTCGTTCTTGTACGACCACTCGTGCATGCCCATCTTGCGGCTCTGCAGGTTCATCCCCGGCGGCAGCCGACCCTGCACCGACTCGCCCTGGCAATGGCGGTGGATGGAGATCGCCGCCTGGTGGCCGTGCTCCACGGCCCAGATGATGTTCTTCGGGCCAAAGGCCGCATCGCCGCCGAAGAAAACCCCGGGCCGGGTCGACTGAAAGGTCGTCTTGTCGACCACCGGCACGTCCCACTTGTCGAACTCGATGCCGAGATCGCGCTCGATCCAGGGAAAGGCATTCTCCTGACCGATCGCGAGGATCACATCATCCGCGGGCAGGAACTCCTCCCCGAGGACGCGCTCGCCGGTGATGTTGCCGTGCGCATCGAGCGCGTATTCCATCTTGTCGAACCGCATGCCGGTGAGGCGGCCGTTCTCGATGACGAAAGCCCTGGGCGAGCGGTTGACGATGATCTGCACGCTCTCCTCTTCGGCATCCTCGAGCTCCCACTCGGAGGCCTTGAAGAAGCCGCGCGGCTTGCGCGCCATCACCTTCACGCTCTCGGCTCCGAGCCTGAGGCTGGTGCGACAGCAGTCCATGGCCGTGTTGCCCACACCGATGATCAGCACCCGTTTGCCTACCTTGTCGATGTGTCCGAAGGCCACCGACTCGAGCCAGGCAATGCCGATGTGGATGTTGGCGGCGCCCTCGTCCCGGCCGGGAAGCTTGAGCTCCTTGCCTTTGGGCGCGCCCGAGCCGACGAATACCGCATCGAACCCGCCCTGGGTGAGCAGCGTGCGCATGCTCTCCACCTTGGCGTTGAGACGCAGGTCGACCCCCATGTCGAGGATCATCCCGATCTCCTCATTCAGCACCTGCGCCGGCAGACGGAACGAGGGGATGTTCGTGCGCATGAGGCCGCCGGGCTCGCCGTACTGCTCGAAGATGGTGACCTCGTAGCCGAGCGGCAGTAGATCGTTGGCCACCGTGAGGGAAGCGCAACCGGCACCGATGCAGGCGATGCGCTTGCCGTTTTTCAGCCGCGGGACCGCGGGCAGCCGCGCGGTCACATCCTCACGATGGTCCGCCGCGACGCGCTTGAGCCGGCAGATGGCCACGGGCTTGGTCTCGATACGCCCGCGGCGGCAGGCCGGCTCGCAGGGCCGGTCGCAGACCCGCCCCAGGATTCCCGGGAATACGTTGGAGTGCCGGTTCACCATGTAGGCATCGGTGAAGCGGCCCTGCGCAATTAATCGAATGTATTCGGGTACATCGGTGTGAGCCGGGCAGGCCCACTGGCAATCCACAACGCGATGGTAATAGTCCGGATGGGAGGTATCAGTCGGTTCCATTCAGTGCTCGGGGGTCACGCCCTCGAGCCCTCGGGCGGTCAGGGGATGGTGAGTATAGGGTCGCGCGAAGGTTTGTCATCGGCGTTAATACGCGAACGATGTTTCGCGCACAGCCGCGTGCAATATATTGCGCCGCAACAATCAGCCCGTCCAGTCACAGCCTATACTCGATGTCCTTATGGCCGACCCGGTAGCGACCGAGATCCGCCTGCGGCGCGCCTCACGGGTGCTGGAAGTGAGCTTCAGCGACGGCAGTCGCTTCGAGCTGCCCTTTGAGTATCTGCGCGTTCACTCACCCTCCGCCGAAGTCAAAGGTCACGGCCCCGGTCAGGAGGTGCTCGTCCTCGGCAAGGAGCAGGTCGGCATCACCGCCATCGAGCCCGTGGGGCAGTACGCGGTGAAGCTCGTGTTCGATGACGGGCACGACACCGGACTCTACACGTGGAAGTACCTGCACGAGCTCGGCCGCGAGCGCGCCGAGAAGTGGGCGCACTACCTGGCACGCAAGGCCCGCGGACACTGAGATCCCGCGGCGCGCCACAGGCACGCGACAGCGACAGCGGCGCCCGAGAGCGCCGCGCATCGCATCGATGTTCGTCCTCCATGACAGCCACAACAGGCGCAGTGTGCCGGGTACGAATACCGCACAGAATGTTCAGTGCATGAAACATACTGCGCGAGCTCCGCAAAGCAAAACGGGCCGGACATCGCTGTCCGACCCGCTTCGCCATTCAAGACCCCCCGTAACGGCCGCGATTCTGCGCGTGACCGCGGAAAAAAATCAACAGTCATCGCAGCGGCTGGGCAGGCGCGATCGTCTAGAATGCGTCTGAATGCCCACTACCGACTTCGGCTTCGAGCGCGTGCCCCTGGCCGAGAAGGCGCGCCGCGTGCGCGGCGTGTTCGACTCGGTCGCCGACCGCTACGATCTGATGAACGACCTGATGTCGGCGGGTACGCATCGGCTCTGGAAGCGCTTCACACTGGCGCTCGCCAATCTGCGGCCGGGGCAGCGCGCGCTGGATGTCGCCGGAGGCAGCGGCGATCTCGCCGCGGGACTCGCGCGCCAGGTCGGCCCGCGCGGCTTCGTGGTGCTGAGCGACATCAA
>JAFAVO010000350.1 GCA_019242385.1 Gammaproteobacteria bacterium
CAGCTCCGCTCTGGTGTAGGCAGCGCCGGTCGGGTTACAGGGGCTGTTCAGCAGCACGAGGCGGGTCTTCGGGGTGATCGATGCGGCGAGCTGCCGGGGAGTGATCTTGTACGCCTGAGCCATGCCCGCAAACGGCATCACCGGCAGTCCATCGGCGAGCAGCACCATGTCCGGATACGACACCCAGTACGGTGCTGGAATCACCGCTTCATCGCCCGGGTCCAGCACCGCCATGCAGAGGTTGTAGATCGTCTGCTTGGCACCGGAGGAAACGAGGATCTGCGCCCGCTCGTAGCTGAGCCCGTTGTCGCGCTGGAACTTGGCGATGATGGCGTCCTTCAGCTCATCGATCCCCTCAACATGGGTGTAGCGGGTGAAGCCGCCACGGACCGCGTCGATTCCGGCCTGCCCGATGTGCTCGGGGGTGTCGAAATCCGGCTCCCCGGCGCCGAGGCCGATGACGTCCTTACCCTGCGCGCGCAGGCGCGCAGCGCGCGCGGTGACGGCGAGAGTGGCAGAAGGCTTGACGCGCTGGACGCGTCGCGAGACGGGCAGACTCACTGATTTTCCTGCAGTTCGCTTGTGTTTTGGCCGCGCCGCTATATTAAGTGATTGTGGCAGGTGGGACCATCAGGAGCGGCCTGGTGGCCCGGTGGCAGCGCTCCCGTATGGAACAGGACAAGCGACCCTTCAAGCTCGAGGCGAATTTCACCCCCGCCGGGGACCAGCCGCGGGCGATCGAGCAGCTGGTCGAGGGAATCGACCAGGGGCTCGCGCATCAGACGCTCCTCGGCGTGACGGGATCCGGAAAGACCTTCACTGCGGCCGCGGTGATCGAGCGCATCCAGCGCCCGACCATGGTGCTCGCCCACAACAAGACCCTGGCGGCGCAGCTGTACGGAGAATTCCGCGAGTTCTTTCCGCACAACGCGGTGGAGTATTTCGTCTCCTACTACGATTACTACCAGCCCGAGGCGTACGTGCCATCCTCCGATACCTACATCGAGAAGGACGCCTCGAGGAATGAGCACATCGAGCAGATGCGCCTTTCGGCCACCAAGGCGCTGCTCGAGCGGCGGGACTCGATCATCGTGGCGACGGTATCCTCGATCTACGGCCTCGGTGACCCGGAGGCTTATCTCGCGATGGTGCTGCACCTGAAGCGCGGCGACCGACTCGATCAGCGCGCGCTGCTGCGCCGCCTGGCGGAGATGCAGTACACGCGCAACGAGCTCGATCTCACGCAGGGCAATTACCGGGTGCGCGGCGATGTCATCGATATCTTTCCCGCCGAATCCGAGCGCGAGGCGGTGCGGGTCGAGCTGTTCGATGACACCATCGACGCCATCACGCTGTTTGATCCGCTCACCGGTGCCATCGCGCGCAAGGTACCGCGCTTTACGGTCTATCCGGGCACGCACTACGTGACACCACGCGAGCGGCTGATCGGCGCGGTGGATCAGATCCGCGAGGATCTGCGGGTGCGGCTCCGGGAGCTGCGCGATGCCGGGCGGCTGGTCGAAGCGCAGCGGCTCGAGCAGCGCACCCGCTTCGATATGGAGATGATCAAGGAGGTGGGCTACTGCGCTGGCATAGAGAACTACTCCCGCTATCTCTCCGGACGAGCGCCCGGGGAGCCGCCACCGTGCCTCTTTGACTACCTGCCCGATAACGCGCTGCTGATCGTCGATGAGAGCCACCAGACGATTCCGCAGCTCGGCGCCATGTACCGTGGCGACCGCTCGCGCAAGGAGGTGCTGGTCGAGTACGGATTCCGCCTGCCATCGGCGCTCGATAACCGTCCGCTGAAGTTCGAAGAATGGGAGCAGCTTGCGCCGCAGATGATCTTCGTGTCAGCGACGCCCGCGGAGTACGAGGCCAAGCACTCCGCGCAGGTGGTCGAGCAGCTGGTGCGTCCAACCGGACTCGTGGACCCGGAGGTGGAGGTGCGCCCGGTCGGCACGCAGGTGGACGATGTGCTGTCGGAGATCCGCAAGACCACCGCGCGCGGTGAGCGCGTGCTGATCACCACACTCACCAAGCGCATGGCCGAAGATCTGACCGATTACCTGAGCGAGCACGATGTGCGCGTGCGCTATCTGCACGCAGACATCGAGACCGTCGAGCGGACCGAGATCATCCGCGACCTGCGGCTCGGCAAATTCGATGTGCTGGTCGGCATCAATCTGCTGCGCGAAGGGCTCGACATGCCGGAGGTCTCGCTCGTCGCGGTGCTCGATGCCGACAAGGAAGGCTTCCTGCGCTCGGACAATTCCCTGATTCAGACCATCGGCCGGGCCGCACGCAACATTCACGGCCGGGCGATCTTCTACGCCGATCGAGTGACCGGCTCCATGCAGCGCGCGCTCGATGAGACCAGCCGCCGCCGCCGCAAGCAGCTCGAGTACAACAGCGCGCACGGCATCACACCGCGCGGCATCGAGAAGGCGGTGATGGAGATCATGGAGGGCGCGCGGCCCGAAGCCACGGTCCTGCCGTTGTCGCGGCGCCGCGGTGAGAAGCCCCTGACGCAGGAGCAGCTCAAGCCCGAGGCGCTGCTGCGGCAGATCAAGAGGCTCGAGGCCGAGATGCTGCGCCGGGCCCGCAATCTCGAATTCGAGGAGGCCGCCGCGTTGCGCGATGAGATCGAGCGCCTCAAGCAGCTCGAGCTCGGATTCGCAGCACCGCTCACCGCGACGTAAGTCTTTGGAAAACCGAGCATTAGCTTGCGCCATACGCCCCACTCTTGTATCTTTCGCGGCCCCTCGTTGCACTCGAAGGGTTCAGGCGCGTAGCTCAGTGGTAGGGCATCACCTTGACATGGTGGTGGTCGGTGGTTCGATCCCACTCGCGCCTACCAATTAGTGAAGAGGGCGCTCGCGCGCACCTGAACGCACCCGAGCGCCCTTTTTTGCGCCCGCCGCTGAAGAGCGGCGGTCTACGTTTGAAGCCGCTCGGACACTGAAACTCGCATCCATGCCCGTCATCACCTTGCCCGATGGCAGTCAGCGTCGCTTCGACCAGCCGGTCACCGTGGATGAGGTGGCGGGCAGCATCGGGCCGGGGTTGCGCAAGGCTGCGCTCGCGGGGCGGTTGAATGGCAAGCTGGTCGATACCTCGCACCTGATCGCGAGCGATGCGAGCCTCGCGATCGTCACCGACAGGGACGCCGAAGGCCTCGAGATCATTCGTCATTCGACCGCGCATCTGCTCGCGCAGGCGGTGAAGGAGTTGTTTCCCGAAGCTCAGGTGACCATTGGCCCGGTCATCGAGGATGGCTTCTATTACGACTTCGCCTTCAAGCGCCCGTTTACGCCCGAGGACCTCGCGGCCATCGAGGCGAGGATGACCGAGCTTGCCCAGGCCGACCAGGCAGTGAGCCGGCGCGTGATGCCGCGTGATGAGGCGGTGAAGTTCTTCCGCAGCATGGGTGAGATCTACAAGGCGGAGATCATCGCGGGCATTCCCGACAAGGAGCAGATCAGCCTCTACGGACAGGGCAGCTGGGTCGATCTGTGCCGCGGTCCGCATGTGCCCTCTACCGGTAAGCTCAAGGCGTTCAAGCTCACCAAGGTCGCCGGCGCCTACTGGCGTGGAGACTCGCGCAACGAGATGCTGCAGCGGATCTACGGCACCGCCTGGCCCGACAAAAAGCAGCTCGACGCCTACCTCCATCGACTGGAGGAAGCCGAGAAGCGCGATCACCGCCGCATCGGCAAGGAGCTCGATCTCTTTCATCTGCAGGAAGAGGCTCCGGGAGCGGTGTTCTGGCATCCCAAGGGTTGGACACTCTTTCAGACGCTCATCGCGTATATGCGCGAGCGTCAGCAGGCTGCAGGGTACGAGGAGGTGAATGCACCGGAGTTGATGGATGCAACGCTGTGGGAGCAGTCGGGCCACATGGAGAAGTTCGGCGAGAACATGTACCTCACCCGGACTCCCGATGAGCGGCTCTACGCCATCAAGCCGATGAATTGCCCCGGCCATGTGCAGATCTTCAAGCACGGGCTGCGCAGCTACCGCGAGCTGCCGGTGCGTTTCGCCGAGTTCGGCAAGGTACACCGCTATGAGCCCTCGGGTGCGTTGCACGGGCTCATGCGTGTGCGCGCCTTCACCCAGGACGATGGCCACGTCTTCGTCACCGAGGACCAGATCACCGCCGAATCGGTGGCCATCACCAAGCTCATCCTCGATATCTATCGCGACTTCGGCTTCGAGCAGGCCGCGATCAAATACGCCGACCGCCCGGCCAAGCGCGTCGGGGATGACTCCATCTGGGACCGGGCGGAATCCGCACTGCGGGCCGCGTCGGCGGCCGCCGGCATCGAGTACAGCTTGAACAAAGGGGAGGGCGCCTTCTATGGCCCGAAGCTGGAGTTCGTGCTGCGCGATGCGATCGGGCGCGACTGGCAGTGCGGCACGCTGCAGGTGGATCTCAACATGCCCGAGCGGCTCGGGGCCTACTACATCGATGAGCACAGCGCCAAGCGCACGCCGGTCATGCTGCACCGCGCTATGTTCGGCTCGCTGGAACGCTTTCTTGCCATCCTTCTCGAGCACCACGCGGGCCGCCTCCCGGCGTGGCTGTCGCCCGTGCAGGTCGTGGTCATGAGCATCACCGACCGGCAGACGGAATATGTCGGTCGCCTTACAGAAATCCTGAGAAATCAGGGCTTTCGCGTCGACACCGACTTGCGCAACGAGAAGGTCGGCTTTAAGATTCGCGAGCACACGCTGAAGCGTGTTCCGTATCTTTTGGTGGCGGGCGACAAGGAAGTGGCCGCAAATACAATTTCAGTGCGCACGCGAGGCGGCAAGGATTTGGGCTCGATGGTTCCGGAAACGTTCGCCGAACGGCTCCGTGTCGAGCTCGAAAGCCGAGGGCGTAAGACGTTGGAGGGTTAACGAATCGCTAGTGCAACGAAGCGGGTGCGGCGCAACGAAGACATCAGCGCGCCGCAGCTGCGTGTGATCGCGGCCGATGGGTCGCAAGCCGGAGTGATGTCTCGCTACGACGCCCTGCAGATGGCGTCCGCTGCCGAACTGGATCTGGTCGAGGTGTCGCCGACCGCCGAGCCGCCGGTGGTGCGCATCATGGACTACGGCAAGTTCCTGTTCGAGCAGAACAAGAAGGCCCACTCGGCGAAGCGCAAGCAGAAGCAGATTCAGGTCAAGGAAGTGAAGTTTCGTCCCGGCACGGGCGAGTCGGATTACCAGATCAAGCTGCGTAATCTCACCCGCTTCCTGACCGAAGGCGACAAGGCCAAGGTAACCCTGCGGTTCCGCGGCCGTGAGATGGTGCACCAGGACATCGGTCGCAAGCTGCTCGACCGGGTTTCCACCGACCTCGCATCACATGCGGTGGTCGAGCAGAACCCGCTGATGGAGGGCAAGCAGATGGTCATGGTCTTTGCACCGAAAAAGAAGTAACGCTCAGCGGAGCCACTGAGGCTCTGCCGGGTGTTCGCCCGTAGCGGGCGCGTGAGCGCCTTGCGAACGGGGCTATACAACGAGGAGTTGAACGATGCCCAAGTTGAAAACCAACCGGGCCGCAGCCAAGCGTTTTCGCAAGACAGCGAAGGGCTTCAAGCGGTACTCGGCGAACCGCCGACACAATCTCGGCCACAAGGACCGCAAGCTCAAACGCCAGGCGCGCTCGGGCGGCTCGAGTCTCGTGGACCACACTGATGTGGGCCGCGTCGAGCAGCTCCTTCCCTATCATCGTTAAGCGAGCACTACCATGGCACGAGTGAAGCGTGGCGTGACGGCCGGGCGCCGTCACAAGAAGGTTCTTGGCAAGGCCAAGGGTTACTACAACGCGCGCCGCAAGGTCTACCGCGCGGCGAAGCAGGCGGTGATCAAGGCGGGGCAGTACGCCTATCGCGACCGCCGTCAGAACAAGCGCGAGTTCCGTGCGCTCTGGATCACCCGCATCAACGCGGCGGCGCGCATTTACGGGCTTTCGTACAGCCGCATCATCAACGGCCTGAACAAGGCCGGCGTGGAGATCGACCGCAAGGTGCTCGCCGACATCGCCGTGCACGACACGGCCGCCTTCGGCGCACTCGCTCAGCAGGCAAAGACTGCCCTCGGCATGAGCTGACGGCGGGCCGCTCTTGGCCGACCTGACCGCTGTCACGCAGGAGGCGCTCGCCGAGGTGGCTGCGTGCACCGAGCTCGCGGCGCTCGATGAGGCTCGCGTGCGCTGGCTGGGAAAGAAGGGCGCACTCACCGAGCAGCTGAAGAGACTGGGTGCGCTGCCCGCGGCGGAGCGGCCTGCCGCCGGCGCACGCATCAACGTCGCCAAGGAGCAGGTGCAGGCCGCTATCGATGCCCGGCGGGCGGCACTCGAGCGCGCGCACATCGAGCGTGAGCTCACCGCGGGGCGCATCGATGTGACGCTGCCGGGCCGGGGAGAGGAGCCGGGTGCGCTGCACCCGGTGACACAGGCGCGGCTGCGCATCGAGACGCTCTTCCGCCGCGCGGGTTTCGAAGTGGCCACCGGTCCTGAGATCGAGGACGACTTCCACAACTTCGAGGCGCTCAATATCCCGCCCGACCATCCGGCGCGGGCCATGCACGATACGTTTTATTTTCCGGACGGGCGGCTGTTGCGGACACACACGTCGCCGGTGCAGATCCGCGCGCTGCAGAGCCGTGGAGCGCCGCTTGCCATCATCGCGCCCGGGCGCGTCTACCGCTGCGACTCGGACATGACGCACTCGCCCATGTTCCACCAGCTCGAGGGGCTGGCGGTCGATGAGAACATCAGCTTTGCCAACATGAAGGCGGTGCTGCACGGGTTCCTGCAGGCCTTTTTCGAGCGCGATCTCGCCATGCGCCTGCGTCCCTCGTTCTTTCCCTTCACCGAGCCCTCAGCCGAAGTCGACATGTCGTGCGTGTTCTGCGACGGCGAGGGTTGTCGCGTGTGCAAGCACACCGGCTGGCTCGAGATCTCCGGTTGCGGCATGGTGCATCCGAATGTCCTGCGCGCGAGCGGTGTCGACCCCGAACGCTACACCGGCTACGCCTTCGGCGCGGGAATCGATCGGCTGGCGATGTTGCGCTACGGAGTCAACGACCTGCGCCTGTTCTTCGAGAACGACCTGCGCTTCCTCAAGCAGTTCGGCACGTTTCCGGCATGAAGATTCCGTACTCCTGGCTCACGGAGTGGACCGCGATCCCCTGGGATGCGCGCGAGCTCGGCTCGCGGCTCACCATGTCGGGCTTCGAGGTCGAAGCGCTCGAGCCTGCCGCTCCGCCTTTCACCGCTGTGGTGGTCGCCGAGATCCTCGCTGCGGACCGGCACCCGCAAGCGGATAAGCTCCAGGTGTGCAAGGTGTCGATCGGACGCGGCGCGCCGCTGCAGATCGTGTGCGGCGCGAGCAATGCGCGTCCGGGCCTGAAGAGCGCGCTCGCGATGGTAGGGGCGCAGTTACCGGGCGAGGTGACGATTGGCGCCGCGAAACTGCGCGGCATGGAATCCCAGGGCATGCTCGCCTCCGCCCGCGAGCTCGGCCTTGCGGACACTTCGAGCGGCATCCTCGAGCTGCCGGACGATGCGCCGGTCGGAGCCGCATTACGCGAATACCTGAATCTCGATGAGATGGTGCTCCATCTCAACATCACGCCCAATCGTGGTGATGCCATGTCGGTCCTCGGTGTCGCGCGCGAGGTGGTGGCGCTGAGCGGCGGGTCACTGACCGCACCTTCGATCGCCCGGGTCCCCACCCAAGGCTCGGGCAGCTTCCCGGTGCGTCTGGCGGATGCCGCCGGCTGTCCGCGCTTCGCTGGTTGCATCGTACGTGGGATCGACAACACCGCCGCCACTCCGCTCTGGATGCGCGAGCGCCTGCGGCGCGCCGGTCTGCGCTCCATCACTCCGGTGGTGGACATCACCAATTACGTGATGCTCGAGCTCGGGCAGCCGATGCACGCCTACGATCTCGCCAAGCTCAAAGAGGCAATCACGGTGCGCCGGGCGGAGGCCGGGGAAGGACTCACACTTCTCGATGGCACCCGCATAACGGCGGCCTCCGATGTACTCGTCATCGCCGACGCGCAGGGACCCGTGGGCCTTGCCGGAATCATGGGTGGCGAGCGCACTGCCGTGAGCGCGGCCACCACCGATGTCTTCTTCGAGTCCGCTTACTTCGCGCCCGCGGCCGTACTCGGCCGCGCGCGTCGCTTTGGTCTCACCACCGATGCCAGTCAGCGGTTCGAGCGCGGTGTGGATCCTACGCAGCAGGGCCGCGCGATCGAGCGCGCAGTTGCGCTCCTGACTCCGATCACGGGAGGAACGGCCGGTCCGATCGAAGTCACCGAGTCCGCGAACCACCTGCCGCGCCGGCCGGCTGTGACGCTGCGTACGACACAGCTGCAGCGCTTGCTAGGGGCAGCAATTCCGCCCGCAGTGGTGGCGCAGACGCTCGAGCGGCTGCAGATGAAGGTCACGAGTGTGGCCGAGAGCTGGCAAGTCGTCCCGCCCGCGTACCGTTTCGACATCAGTATCGAAGCCGATCTCATCGAGGAGGTCGCACGGATCGTCGGCTTCCAGGCGATTCCGGAGGCCGATGCGGTCGAGCCGCAGCGCTTCCGTCGCCTCCCTGCGGATCGTCCGGCCGAAGCCGCGGTGCTCGAGGCTCTCGTCGCGCGCGGATATACCGAGGCGATTACTTATTCCTTCGTGGATCCAGCGCTCCAGAGCACGCTGTTCCCGGATGTGCCCGCGGCGGTGCTGTCCAACCCCATCGCGAGCGACCTCTCGGTCATGCGGGTTTCGCTGTGGCCGGGATTGTTGCGGGCGGCACTGGAGAATAAGCACCGCCAGGCGGATCGCATCCGCCTGTTCGAGCACGGCACGCGATTTGAAGTGGAGGCGTACGGCACGCGCGAAGTCGATAGTCTCGCGGCAATCGCGGTGGGTCCGCGCCTTCCCGAGCAGTGGGGGGTCGCCAAGGAGCAGCGCGCTCCGGTCGACTTCTACGATGTCAAGGGCGATGTTGCAGCGCTTCTCGCCGCAACCGGCGATGCCGCTGCCTTCCGCTTCGTAGCGGATGCGCTGCCGGCACTGCATCCGGGACGCGCCGCGCGTGTGCTGCGGCGCAATCAATCGGTCGGCTGGGTCGGGGAGCTGCACCCCCGGATCGCGCGGGCGCTGGATTTTACATATACGCCGGTGCTGTTCGAGCTCGATGTGGAAACGGCACTCGCCGTTGCCCGGATCAGCCATGAGGAGATCTCGCGTTTCCCGCAGGTTCGGCGCGATCTTGCAGTCGTCATCGACGAGGAGGTCACTTTAAGTAGCCTCACCGAGCGTGTAACCTTGGCGGCCTCAAGCCTCCTGCGAGATCTCCGCGTTTTCGATGTGTATCGGGGCCCTGGCCTCGAATCAGGTCGAAAAAGCGTTGCTTTAGGCTTGATTTTTCAGGACATTTCTCGCACTCTAACGGATGAAGACGTCGAACGCCTCATGGCCTCCGTGGTGGCGGATCTACGCGAGAATCTCAACGCGAGAATTCGAGAATAAAGAAATGGCCCTGACTAAAGCGGAGATGGCAGAGGCTCTGTTCAACCAGCTCGGTCTGAACAAGCGAGAAGCCCGCGAGTTGGTGGATCTGTTCTTCGAGGAAGTTCGTGCCGCCCTCTCGGGGGGAGAGCAGGTCAAGCTCTCAGGCTTCGGCAACTTCGATCTGCGCGACAAGAACCAGCGTCCCGGTCGCAATCCGAAGACCGGCGAGGAGATCCCGATCAGCGCGCGGCGCGTCGTGACGTTCCGTCCAGGGCAGAAACTGAAGGCACGGGTCGAAGCGTATGTTGGAGCCAAAGAATAACGCACAGCTCCCGGTCATCCCGGGCAAGCGTTATTTCACCATCGGCGAGGTGAGCGAGCTCTGCGGCGTAAAGCCGCACGTGCTGCGCTATTGGGAGCAGGAGTTCCCGCAGCTGAAGCCGGTCAAGCGGCGCGGCAATCGCCGCTACTACCAGCGGCAGGACGTGATCGTCATCCGCCAGATCCGCAGTCTGCTCTATGACCAGGGATTCACCATCGGCGGAGCGCGCAACAAGCTCACCGGCGAGGAAGCGCGCACGGATGTGACGCAGAGCCAGCAGATCGTCAAGCAATTGCGGGTCGAGCTCGAGGAGCTGATGAGAATCCTGCGGCGCTGAAGGCTGCGAGCGAGCAAAACCGCAAAGGGCGTATGATGCGCCCCTCGCGCGGAGTGTCCCCATCCGCGCGGCCCTGGTCGCACATATAAGAAGAACGGTGTCGGAGCGTGGCGCAGCCTGGTAGCGCACTTGCATGGGGTGCAAGGGGTCCCGAGTTCAAATCTCGGCGCTCCGACCAGTAAAAACAGCCACTTGCGAACTGACCGACTCCTAAAAAGTGTTTTGAGGTACAGCGCGAGGTACAAGGAGATGGGAATTATGGAACGGGAAGCGATACATCCGGACGAGAGTCTGAAGTTCAGGATCGAGCGCGGCATCCTAGTGACGATTCTTGCGCTGGCCTGCATCAGTGCCGCAGCTTCCTTTTTTGTGAAGG
>JAFAVO010000031.1 GCA_019242385.1 Gammaproteobacteria bacterium
ACGAACTGCGCCTCGCGCTTGCCCATGGGAATTTTCTCGGCGCCGCGGTACAGACTCACAAACTGGATGAGCGGCGCCTCGAGACACTCCCCTGGCTGCCCCATGGCGGCGAGCCCGGCGCGCACGCGTGCGACGTAACCGTGATGGTCGGCACCGAGCACGTCGATGAGCCGGGCGAAGCCGCGCTCGCGCTTGGCGAGATGGTAGGCAATGTCGGAGGCGAAATAGGTGCGCTGGCCGTTCTCGCGTACCACCACGCGGTCTTTCTCGTCGCCGAAGGCGGTCGCGCGGAACCAGAGCGCGCCGCCCTCCCGGTAGAGGTGCCCGGCGCGCTCGAGCACCGCCAGCGCGTGATCGATCGCCCCGCTCTCGGCGAACTGCCGTTCGGAAGTCCAGTGGTCGAAGTGCACGCCGAACTCGGCAAGGTCGCCGCGGATGTCATCGAGCATGCGGCCGAGCGCGAGCTCCAGCACCCGGCGCAAGCCCTCCATACCGATGAGCTCGCGCGCGCGGGCCATGAGCGCATCGATGTACGCCTCCTTGTCACCGGCAGGTGCATCCGCCGGCAGTCCCGCGAGCAGCGCCGCTGCGGGCCGCCGCAGCGCGTCGCCCGCGCTGGCACGCAGCTCCTGCGCCAGCGCGCGTACGTAGTCGCCCCGATAACCGTTTTCCGGAAAGGGCAGCGCCTCGCCACTGAGCTCGAGATAACGCACCCAGGTGCTGACGGCGAGGATGTCCATCTGCCGTCCGGCGTCGTTGATGTAGTACTCGCGCTCCACGGTGAAGCCGCTGGCCGCGAGTATGTTGGCGAGCGTTGCTCCATAGGCGGCCTGCCGCCCGTGGCCGACGTGCAGCGGACCTGTCGGGTTCGCGGACACGAACTCCACCAGCACCCGTTCACCGGCACCGAGCCCACTTTCGCCGTAGGCCGCGCCACGCTCATGGATCGCGCCGAGCTCGCGCGCGTAAGCCTGCGGCGCGAGGTAAAAGTTGATGAAGCCCGCGCCCGCCACCTCGGCGCGCGCGAGCAGCGCATTTTCCGGCAGCGCCGCCACGATCGCGGCTGCGAGCTCGCGCGGATTCCTGCGCGCGCTCTTGGCGAGGCGCAGCGCGAGATTGCTGGCGAAATCGCCATGCTGTGCATCGCGGGTGCGCTCGACCACCACGGCATCGGCGGCGGGCATCTGCGGCAGCACGCTGCCGGCGAGGCGAGTGAGGGAGGCGAGCAGCAGCTGCTCGAGTTCTTGCTTCAAGCGGGTGCCGGGAATGCGCGTAGGAACTGAGGAGTGCGAGTGTACCGTAACCGCCCGGGCGCATTGCGCTTGGGCGCTCCCATCAGAACAGCTCGATCGGGTCCACATCGAGCGACCAGCGCACCGCGCGTGCGCTCTTCAGCTGCTCGACCTCAGGCAGCCATTCATCGAGAAAGGCGTGCAGCGGCGGCCGCTCCCGGCTCTCGATCAGCAGCTGCGCGTGGTAACGTCCGGCGCGCCTGTGCATGGCCGCCGGCACAGGGCCGAGCAGCCGCACGCCGAAGGGCAGATTGCGCGCGAGTCCACGCGCCTGGGTGAGAAAGGCGAGCGCGGCCTCGCCCGTGCGTGCGGAATCGCGCAGGGTCGCGAGGCGGCTGAAGGGTGGCCACGCCGCCTGCGCGCGCTCCTCGAGCGCCGCGCGCGCAAACCCATCGTAGCCCTCTTCGAGCAGATGTGTGAGCAAGGGGTGATCCGGAAATTCCGTCTGGATCAGCACCTCACCGGCCCGGCTGCCGCGCCCGGCCCGCCCGGCAACCTGCACGATGGTCTGGGCCAGGCGCTCGGGAGCGCGGAAGTCGGTGCTGAAGAGTCCCTGGTCGGCATTCAACACCACCACGAGTGTGACGTTGGGGAAATCGTGACCTTTGGTGACCATCTGTGTCCCGACGAGGATGCGCGCCTCACCGGAGGCCATGCGCCGCATCACTCCGGCCGCTTCCTGCGGCCGGCGCACCACGTCGCGATCGAGCCGGGCGATGGGCACCGAAGGGAACAGGCTCCCGAGAGTCTCCTCGACCCGCTCGGTGCCCTGGCCGACCGGCTTCACCGCGAAGCCACACTGCGGGCAGCGTAGCGGCAGCGGCAGGTCTGCGCCGCAGTGGTGGCAGCGCAGCCGGCCGGCTGCCAGATGCACCGTGAGCCGCGCGTCGCACTCGCGGCAGGGTGCGATCCAGCCGCAGGCGGTGCACAGCAGGGTCGGCGCGTAGCCGCGGCGATTGAGAAACACCAGCACCTGGCCTTCTTCCGCGAGATGACGCTCGATCGCGAGCACGGCCGGAGTGGACAGCCCGCCGCGCACCGCGTGAGCGCGCAGATCGATCAGCTTGAGCGTCGGCGGTCGCGCCTGCGCTGCGCGACGCCCGAGCGTGAGGCGCGCATAGCGCCCCGTCACGACGTTGTGCAGGGTCTCGAGCGCGGGCGTCGCGGAGCCCAGCACCACCGGCACCGCCGCGTGCCGGGCGCGCATCACCGCGAGATCGCGCGCCGAGTAGCGAAAGCCGCCTTCGTGTTGCTTGAAGGAGGCATCGTGCTCCTCATCGACCACGATGATGCCCAGCTCGGGAAGCGGAGCAAACACCGCCGACCTCGTGCCGAGCACGATGCGCGCGTGCCCGCTGAAAGCAGCGCGCCACGCATCGAGGCGCTCCTGATCGGTCAGTGCCGAAT
>JAFAVO010000114.1 GCA_019242385.1 Gammaproteobacteria bacterium
GCGGACTGGAGCTCGCTCTGCTGCGCCGGCGCTGGCCGCCGCGCTTCCTCGTGAGCTTCGATCAGCTGGCGGCGCTGCTGGTAGTGAATCTCGCGCTGTGGGCGCTGCTCGATTTCCTGCACGCCCCGCCGCGCGCGCCGCTGGCGCTCGATGGGCTCTTCGGCTGGGCCTGCTACCTGCTGCTGGCTCTGGCGGCCTGTGCGCTCACCGCACGCGCACAGAGTCCCGCCGCCGAGACCCGCGCCCTGCTGGTGCCGGCGCTGGCCGTGGCGCCGTACGTGGTGATCCTCGCGGCGCTCGCCGCGGAGATGCGCTGGATCGCGCGCTTCCCGCTCATCGTCACGATCGTGGCGCTCGCCTACCTCGTGACCCTCGCCCTGCGGGTGCTGGGCGCAGCCTACGGGCCGGTGCGCTGGCGCCCGGCGGTCACGGCCATCGTGCTCGTGCTCGCGGCGCCATCGGTGATGGGGCTGCTCGATCTCGACACGAGATTATGGGTGCCCGAGGAGCCGGCCGAGGCGCAGGAAGCGGATGATGCCGACCAGGCCGAAGCGCTGTTCTACGACCAGCCCTCGCGCATCGCGGCGGCCGTGGCTCGCGTCGCGCCGACACAGCCGGGTAAGCCCGGTGTCTACTTCGTCGGGTTCGCCGGCGATGGCAGCCAGGGCGTGTTCCGGCGCGAGACGCTGTTTGCGAGCGAGGTGTTCGGTAACCGCTTGGGCTCGGCCGCCCGCTCGGTGCTGCTCATCAACGACATCGACGACCGCGACTCCTACCCGCTCGCGAGCGTCTCGGGACTTGAGCAGACGCTCAAGGTGCTGGCGGCGCGCATGGACCCCGAGCAGGATGTGCTGGTGCTGTTCCTCAGCTCGCACGGGTCGCAGGACGGACTCGAGGTGGAGAACGGCTCGCTGCCGCTGGTCCAGCTCGCTCCCGAGGACGTGCGCGAGGCCCTCGATGCCGCCGGCATCCGCTGGCGTGTGGTGGTGGTCTCGGCGTGCCATTCCGGGGTGTTTCTCGATGCGCTCAAGAGCGATAGCGCCGCCATCATCACCGCCTCGGACGCGGCGCACGAATCCTTCGGGTGCGACGCCGACCGCGAGCTCACCTGGTTCGGCGAGGCCTTCCTCAAGGACGCGCTCCCGATGAGTGCCTCGCTGGCGGACGCTTTCCACAAGGCCACCGGCCTCATCGCACAGCGGGAGGAGGCCGATCATCAGGTGCATTCCAACCCGCAGCTCTTCATCGGGGAGCTCATGCAGAGAAAGCTGGCCGAGCTTCCCCCGGCAAAGCCGCACGACTCGCACGCCTACAGCGTGCGGCGCTGAGTACCGCAGCCGTGCGCAGGCGCCACTCACGCACTGAAGCGGGCCGCGGCGGCGGCGCGGCGCGGCGAGCCGGGCGCAAAGCCGCTGGTGTGGCCAAAGCCGTTACGCGCCCCGCGCCGCTCTCCATCGTGGTGCTCGCCGCGGGCGAGGGCAAACGCATGCGCTCGGCGTTGCCCAAGGTCCTCCAGCCACTCGCCGGCCGGCCACTGCTGCAGCACGTGATCGACACGGCGCGCACGCTCGCCCCGAGCGCCATCCACGTGGTGTATGGCCACGGCGGTGAGCGGGTACGAGCCGCCCTCCCGGACGCGCCAGTCTCCTGGACGTTGCAGGAGCAGCAGCTCGGCACCGGCCACGCCCTGCTGCAGGCCATGCCGCAGATTCCCGACGACCACCGGGTGCTGGTGTTGTACGGCGACGTGCCGCTCCTGGGCCATGACACGCTGCGGCAGCTCATCGACCTCGCGGGCACCGACGCCGTGGGTCTGCTCACCGCGCGTTTCGCCGACCCTGCCGGCTACGGACGCATCGTGCGCAACGCGCGTGGACTCGTGCAGAAGATCGTCGAGCACAAGGACGCGAGCACGCGGCAACTCGCCCTTCGCGAGTGCAACACCGGCGTGCTCGTCGGCCCCGCGCGGCGGCTGCGCGGCTGGCTTGCGCGGCTCACCAGCGCCAACCGCCAGGGCGAGTATTACCTCACCGATGTGATCGCGAGCGCGGTCAAAGACCAGGTGCCGGTGCACGCGCTCCTCACCGCAGAGCCTGCCGAGGCGACCGGTGTCAATGACCGGGCCCAGCTCGCCGAGCTCGAGAATCTCTGCCGCCTGCGCAGCACCCGCGAGCTGCTGCTCGCCGGTGTCACCCTCGCCGATCCCGCGCGGGTCGATGTGCGCGGCACACTGACCCACGGACAGGATGTATTCATCGACGTCAACGTGATTTTCGAAGGCCGCGTCGCGCTCGGCGACCGCGTGCACATCGGCGCCGGCTGCCTGGTGCGCGACAGCGAGATCGGCGCCGATACGCAGGTGCATCCGCACTGCCTGATCGAGGGCGCACTGATCGGGCCGGACTGTCGTATCGGCCCCTTTGCCCGGGTGCGGCCCGCGGCAACCCTCGCCCCGGAAGTGCACATCGGTAACTTCGTCGAGGTGAAGAACGCGCAGCTCGGCGCAGGCTCCAAGGCCAACCACCTTGCCTACGTCGGCGACGCCGAGGTCGGCAGCCGCGTCAACATTGGCGCCGGCACCATCATCGCCAACTACGACGGCGCTGCGAAGCACCGGACCACCATAGGCGATGACGTGCACACCGGCTCCAACAGCGTGCTGGTTGCGCCGATCATCGTCGGCGCCGGCGCTACCATCGCTGCGGGCTCCACCGTGACGCGCGAGGTGCCGGGTGGAAAACTAACCATCGCGCGCGCGCAGCAGACGACCATCGAGGGCTGGCAGCGCCCGGTGAAACCGGCGAAGTAAAAACGACCTGCGTCTGCAACGTGTCTGTAGCACTTGCGGACTACTGTAGAAACCACTCATGAGCGCCATGGAAAGACAGCGGGCCGAGTGGCTCGATTCAGACCTTTGGAAGCTCTTCGAGCAGCTCGAGAGCCGGTACCGGCTGTCGCAGTGGGAATACCGTCTCGCTCAGCGCGAGCTGCAGCAGGTCCCATACGGCCCCTCGGAGGCGCTATTGCTGGCGTGGCTGCGTTACTGCCGCATGGTCGCGGAGCTCGACCGCACGACCGCCGAGATCGAAGGGCTGCGCACACGCGTCAGCCGAACCGGTGCGCTGAACCCGTGAGACCTCCATCCCGCCAGGCCCTGGGGGAGCTGAGGTCGCTGCAGGAGAAGGTCCAGGCGCTCGCCGAGCCGCGCAACGTGGCCTTGCGCATGTTCGCGGCCAGCCGTCGCTCCACCACCGCGCTCGCACAGCGTGAGTTCTGGGCGGAGTTCTGCTGGCTCGACCAGGAATACCGGGACGCCGTGCGGCGTCTCGCCCGATTCTGCCTCGAGCACACCGAGGGCTTGGAGGCAGCGGGCGAGGCGCCGCTGCGGCTGCGCGCTGAATAAGCCATTCAGGGGCGCTTTCCCGATCTTCCAAGTTCTTGTTCCTCAAGGTAAATCCGTCTACTGGCCCGTTTCGGGCAAACTTGGCGGTGCAGGACCCGCACGCCGGGTATCCAGGCGTGAGCCGAGGACGGAACCATGTGTGGAATCGTTGGAGCAGTCGCCGAGCGCAACGTCGTGCCGATCCTCATGGAGGGATTGCGGCGGCTCGAGTATCGAGGCTACGACTCGGCGGGCATCGCGGTGCTCAATGGCACCAAGCACCTCACGCGGCTGCGCACGGTCGGCAAGGTACGCATGCTCGATGAGGCACTCGAGCACACCCCGACTGCCGGCAAGATCGGCATCGCACATACGCGCTGGGCGACCCACGGCGTGCCGAGCGAGCGCAACGCCCATCCGCACATCTCGCACGATGGGCTCGCCATCGTGCACAACGGCATCATCGAGAATCACGAGGCGCTGCGCGCCGACCTGCTGCGCCGCGGCTATCAATTCACCTCCGAGACCGACACCGAAGTCATCGCACACCGTGTCCACCTGCATCTGCAGAGCCTGCGCGACCTGTTCGAGGCCGTGCGCGCGACCGTGGCCGAGCTCGAAGGCGCGTACGCGCTGGTGGTGGTGAGCGAGGACGAGCCCGAGCGACTGATCCTCGCGCGGCAGGGGTGTCCGGTGGTGATCGGGCTCGGGGTCGATGAGAACTTCGTCGCCTCCGATGTGGCCGCGCTGCTGCCGGTGACCCGCCGCTTCATCTTCCTCGAGGAAGGCGATGTCGCCGAGGTGCGCCGCACCGCGGTGACCATCATCGACCGCAAAGGTGCGCCGGTAACTCGTCCGGTGCATCAAAGCGAGCTCTCGGCCGACGCGGCCGAGCGCGGACCGTATCAGCACTTCATGCTCAAGGAGATCCACGAGCAGCCACGTGCCATCGCCGAAACGCTGCAGGAGCGGGTCGCGAACGGCCGGTTGCTCGAGGCGGCGTTCGGCCCCGCGGCCACGCAGATCCTCGCGCGCACGCGCAACGTGCACATCGTGGCCTGCGGTACCAGCTACCACGCGGCCTGCGTCGCCCGCTACTTCATCGAGCAGATCTCCAAGGTTCCCTGTTCCGTGGACATCGCCAGCGAGTACCGCTACCGCAAGCCACTCGTGCCGCCCGACAGCCTGTTCGTCACCATTTCGCAGTCGGGCGAGACCGCCGATACCCTCGCGGCGCTGCGCCTCGCCGCGCAGTCGGGCTACCTCTCCTCGCTCGCCATCTGCAACGTTCCGGAAAGCTCTCTGGTGCGTGAGTCGGAGCTGGTGATGCTGACGCGCGCGGGCCCGGAGATCGGCGTCGCCTCCACCAAGGCCTTCACCACCCAACTCACCGCCCTCGGCATGCTGGTGGTGGCGCTCGCGCGGCATCAGGGCTCGGACGCCGTGCGCGAGCGCATGCTCGTCAGCCGGCTCATCGAGCTGCCGGCGATGGTGGAGCGTGCCCTCGAGCTCGATCCGGTGATCAAGCATCTGGCGGAGCGCTTCGCCGACAAGCGCCACGCGCTGTTCCTCGGCCGCGGTGCGCTCTATCCCATCGCACTCGAAGGTGCACTCAAGCTCAAGGAAATCTCCTACATCCACGCCGAGGGCTACCCCGCCGGCGAGCTCAAGCACGGACCGCTGGCGCTGGTCGATGCCGACATGCCGGTGGTCGCCGTCGCTCCCAACAACGACCTGCTCGAGAAGCTGAAATCCAACCTCATGGAAGTGCGCGCGCGCGGCGGGGAGCTGTTCGTGTTTGCCGATCCCGAGTCGGGAATCTCCGCGAGCGACGGAGTCACGGTCATCGAGATGCCGCGACAGGTCACCTACGTCCAGTCGCCGGTGGTCTACAGCATCCCGCTGCAGCTGCTCGCCTATCATGCGGCGATCCTCAAGGGCACCGACGTCGATCAGCCGCGTAATCTCGCCAAGAGCGTGACCGTCGAATAAGCCCGGCGCCGCGCGCCGGCGTGCGCCGTCCGGCGCCGGATTTCTTTGCGCTAGGATGCCGGCGGGATGACAACAACAACCGTCGCGGACATCCTCGCCGGTGTCGCCATTGCAGGCCTGCTGCTGCCCGAGGCGATTGCCTATGCCGGTCTCGCCGGGCTGCCACCGCAGGCCGGGGTAATCGCGCTCCTCGCGGGCCTGCTCTGCTACGGCCTCATCGGGCGCAGCCGTGTCGCCATCGTGAGCGCGACCTCCTCCTCCGCGGCCGTGCTGGCCTCGGCTCTCGGGGCGCTCGGGCCGGACAGCGCGACCGAGCGGCTGGCGCTGGCGGGGCTCCTGGTGGCAGGGGCCGGAGTCTGCTTCCTGTTGTGCGCGGCGCTGCGGCTCGGAGCGATGTCCAACCTCATCGCCCGGCCCGTGCTGCGCGGCTACACCTTCGGACTGGCTCTGGTCATTGCCGTCCGGCAGTGGCCACAGTTCGCCAACATCGCGACGCACGGCAGCAGCTTCTTCGGTCTGATCTTCGAGCTGCTGCGCGGCTACCGCGGCTGGCACCTGCCGAGCGTCCTGTGCGGACTCGCCGCGCTCGCCGGACTTTTCCTGCTCGAGCGGCTGCCGCGCGTGCCGGGCACGCTGCTGGTGATCGTGGCCGGCATCCTGGCAGCGCCGCTGCTCGTCGCGCACGGCATCGTGCTCACCGGTCCCATCCATCTGCGGCTCGCCCTGCCCGCCATGGCCGCGCCGGCGGGAGCGCACGCGCTGCCGCTCATCGAGTACTCGCTGGCGATCATGTTCATTCTCTACGCCGAGTCCTACGGCTCGATCCGCACCTTCGCGCTGCGCCACGACGAGAGTGTGCAGCCGAACCGCGATCTGCTGGCGCTCGGAGTGGGGAACCTGTTCTCGGGTCTCCTGCAGGGGAACCCCGTCGGCGCCGGCTACTCGGCGACCTCCGCCAACGAGGCAGCCGGCGCGCGCTCGCGCCTCGCCGGGCTCAGCGCCGCGGTGGTGGTGCTGCTGCTCGTGTGGGCCTTCCTGCCCTGGATCGAGCGCATTCCGCTGCCGGCGCTGGCCGCGATCGTCGTTCACGCAGTCAGCAAGTCCTTGCGCACCAGCGTGTTCAGCAACTACTTCGCCTGGCGGCGCGACCGCCTGCTGGCGATCGCCGCGGTGTTGGCGGTGCTGCTGCTCGGCGTGCTGCAGGGGCTGCTCGCCGCGATCGGCCTCACCGTGGTGCTGCTGTTGCGGTCGCTGGCCCGGCCGCGCCTCTCGGTCCTTGGCCGGGTGGGCGCACACGATTACCTGAGCACCGCGCGCTTTCCGGCGGCCGTCACCGTGCCTGGCATGCTGGTGCTGCGGCCCGAGGAGCCGCTGTTTTTCGCCAATGCCGAGCCGCTCCTCGCACAGGTGCGCGAGCGGGTGCGGGCCACGCCGGCGGCGAGGGTGGTGGTGCTCAGTCTGGAGGAGTCCCCGGATCTCGACAGCACCGCGCTCGAGGCACTGGCGGAGCTGTGCGACTGGCTGGATGCCCGAGCCATCGAGCTGCGCCTCGCGCGGCTCAAGGACTCGGCACGCGAGGCGCTGGCGCGCGCCAACTTGAGACACCAGCCGGCGGCCGCGCTGCTATACGCGAGCGTTGACGATGCCGTGCGCGGGGAGGGTGTCCAGCCGTGAGCAGGCAACAGCGGCGGCCACCCGATGGCGCCGCCGGAAGTTCGTGTTACTCTTGAGTTGAATGTCAGGCAGACGCGCCCGGGTCTGCCGCGGCGGCGGGCATCGGTCAGCGATGGTGCCGCGTGCCGCAGCGCCGCGCCGCGTGGACGGACACGGAGGACATCATGGCGGATGACAACAAACCGGCGGCCGACAATCCCTACACCCAGACCCACCTCGTGCAGTCGGGCGAAACGCTCTCGAAGATTGCCGAGAAGTACTACGGCGACGCCTCGCTGTACACCAAGATTTTTCAGGCGAACCGCGACCTGCTCACTGATCCGAACAAGATCCGCCCCGGACAGAAGTTGCGCATTCCCTGAATGTCGCCACCACATGCCAAGAGGAACTCAACAATGAAGAAACCAGCTCTATTGGTGCTCGCCACCCTGGCGGCCGTGCTCGTCGCTGGCTGTCAGAACCAGCGCGCCCCGGCCGAGCAGGCGGTTGCTGCTGCGGAATCCTCGCTCACCAACATCCGTGACGCGGCGAGCCACTACGCCCCGGACCAGTTGCAGCAGGTCGATGCGCAGCTCAACAGCGCCAAGGACAGCCTGGCCAAGGGCGACTACAAGGGGGTGCTCGCCTCGATGCCGGCGCTGAACACCGCGATCGCCAACCTGCGCGACACCGCCACCGCCAAGCAGCAGGAGGCGGACGCGGCCAATGCCAAGGCGAAGGATGCCTGGGGTCCGATGAGCACCGATGTGCCGAAGATGGTCGATGCCATCTCGAGTCGCGTCGACATCCTGTCGAAGTCGCATCATCTGCCACACGGGGTGACCAAGGACTCGCTCGCCAGCGCGAAGAGTGCCGTCGACAGCATGAAGTCCGCCTGGAGCGATGCTTCCAACGCGGCCTCATCCGGCGATTACGCCACAGCCGTGAGCAAGGGTCAGGGGGTGCGCGATCAGGCCTCGCAGGTCATGCAGTCGCTCGGCATGACTTCCAGCTGAAGCTCAAAGCCTGCCGGCCGCCTCGCCCCGCTGAGCGGCGAGGCGGCCGCTGAGATCGTAGGCATCCGCGGCGACGATCTCCACATCGGCCCACTCACCGGCGCGCAGCTTGCCGCCCGCGTTTGCGATGTGCACGACGCCATCGATCTGCGGCGCGTCCCCTGCGCTGCGCGCGATCGCGGTGTCGCCCTGCACCTCATCGACCAGCACGCGCATGACCTTGCCGATGCGGCTCGCGAGCCGGCGGCGGCTGATCGCGGCGGCGAGCTCCATGAAGCGCTGATACCGCTCCTCCTGCACCT
>JAFAVO010000153.1 GCA_019242385.1 Gammaproteobacteria bacterium
GCTATCGCAACATCTGGTTTCGCGAGTTGCCGGAGTCCACCGATGCAGTCCGCTGATCCCGCTAATTCCGCTGATCCCGCGAACTGAAGGTCCGGCGAGCAGCGGGGCTAGGGGAGCCGCGCCCGGATGCGACGGCGCTCGCCCGGAGCTGGAGGACCGGATATCGAGAAACTCGCGCAAGCTGCTGCGGACGAAGGCATTATCTTCGTGTACGGTGGCCAATTTCGCATGAAAACCCTTCTCTGCATCGGTCTCGCTTCCACCGTGCTCCTCTCGGCCAATTCCAGCAGCGGCCGCGCAGATGCCCGGCTCACCGCCGACTCCAGAAAGGTCTCGGCGGTGGAGTACCTCTATGCTGATGTCAGCGATGCCAACACCATACTGGCCGCCATCGATTCGGGCCTGTTGAGCACCTACGGCGGCAAGGACCGTGCCGGGTGGGAGCACGTCTACACCGAGAAGCGCGGCCAACTGACACGGGAGCTCGAGAGCCTGCCCACCTCCGGGCTCTCGGACAGCGACAGCCGGGCGATCGCCGCCATGCAGAAGCAGATGCAGGCCTTCACCGGCGGCGGCGCACTTTTCAGCCCGGCCGCCAAATGCCAGGACGCGAGCCGCAAGGACCTGGCATATCCGCAGCTGAAAGCTGCGCTGGTTGCCTGTTTCGTCGAGATCGGCAACAACCTGAGCTTCGAGGGCGGCAGGATCAACCGCGTCTCGGCTCTCGACTTGCTGCATGAAACCTCCGATGCCAGCCGGCGCAAGGCGGTGTTCCTGGCCTTCGTTCCGTTATGGCAGGCGATCAACGGCAAGGACGAGGCCGACAGCCCCTATCGGCGCATGATCGCGGGTGCGGTCGCGGCAGCGGCCAAGAGCGGCTCGGAAATCACCAACGCCGCCCGCGACGCGGGCATCGATCCTCCCGAAGTGGAGCGCTGGCTGATGCAGATCCTCGATGCCTGGCGCGCATCGAGCGGCGATGCCATGGTGGAGCCCTGGGACTTCCGCTTCCAGGCGGGGGAGGCCGACCGTCTGCTCGGCGACTACATCCCGCGCGAGTCACTGCAGGCGATCAACCAGCGTTACTACCGCGACCTGGGCGCCGACCTGGAGCAAATGGGAACACTCTATGACCTCGGCCCCCGGCCGGAGAAAGCCGCATTGGCTTACACCGAGTTCGTAACCCACGGGCGCATGGAGAAGGGGCTGTGGAAGCCCACGGTCGCGCGCGTGTCGGCGCCGTACGAACGCGGCGGGCTCTTCGTGTTGAATGAGCTGGTACACGAGAACGGGCACGTGGTGAACATTACTGCCATTCGTAACCGTCCGGCCTTCGTCGACTGGCCGAGCGATCTGTTCGCCGAGGCTTTCGCCGACGTCCCGGCCTGGAGCACTTATGAGCCGCGCTGGCAGCGGCGCTACCTGGGCCATGAAGCTCCCGAGCAGCTGTCGCTGCGCGCGTTGTATTCAGTCGTGATACTCGATGTAGCCTGGTCGCTGTTCGAATTGCGGATGTTCGGTGATCCGACGACCGACCCCAACGCGCTGTGGAGCGAGCTCACCAGCCATTACCTGCACATCGTGCCGCATCCGGAATTCTCCTGGTGGGCAATGCGTGTGCAGTTGGCCGACCTTCCCGGCTACATGGTCAACTATGGCTTCGGCGCCATCCTCACCGCCGAGATGCGCAAGCACATCGCGGCAGCACTGGGTCCTTTCGATACCGGCGATGCGCGCTGGTATGGGTGGCTTGCGCAACGCCTGCTGCGCTATGGCTCCGAGCGTGACACGCGCACCCTGATGCAGGATTTCCTCGGCCGTCCGGTGTCGCCGCAGCCGCTGCTCGAGCAGCTGCACCGGCTGAAGCCCCAAGGCCCGGTCGCGCGGCATGGCCGGTGATCTCAATGTGATACATATGGTCGGCCTGCTGGCTGCCGGCCTTGCCCTGTTCCTCCTCGGCTTGCGGCTGCTGACCGATGGCCTCAAGGCCATCGCCGGTGCGAGCTTGCCGGCGGTGCTCAGCAGGATGACCTCGAACCGCTTCAAGGGGCTGTTCGCAGGCGCGGTGATCACCGCACTGTTCAACTCCTCGACGATTACCACCGTCGTCCTGGTCGGTTTCGTTTCCGCAGGCCTGATGACCCTCAGGCAGTGTGTCCCGATGATCATGGGCGCCAACATCGGCTCGACCTTCACCGCTCAGATCATTGCCTTCAACGTCTCGGCCCTGACACCCTTCATGATTGCGCTCGGGTACCTCGGCTACGCCTTCGGCAGGCGCGAGATCCTGCGCGAGCTGGGAGGCGCACTCCTCGGTCTTGGCCTGCTATTCCTCGGCATCCAGTTCATGGGGGAAGCCACTCATCCGCTGCGCTCGCACCAGCCGTTCATCGACGCCATGCAAAGCATGGAGAATCCGCTGCTCGGCATCCTGATTGGTGCGGTCTTCACTGCAGTCGTGCAGAGCTCGGCCGCTACGCTCGGGATCATCATCGCGCTGGCAAGTGAGGGACTGATGCCGCTCGAGTCGGCGATTCCCCTCATCCTGGGCGCGAACGTCGGCACGGTCGGCACCGCCCTGTTAGCCTCGATCGGCAAGTCCGCCGATGCCGCGCGCGTCGGTGTGGTGCACCTGCTCTTCAACGTCATTGGCGTACTGTTGTTCGTGTTCCTGATACCGCAACTCGCAGACCTGGGCAGACTCGTCTCGCCTTCTGCGCCCGAGCTCGAAGGCAAGGCGCGGCTTGCCGCCGAGGCACCTCGTCAGGTCGCCAACATTCACACGCTCTTCAGCGTGATCAGCACGCTGGTGCTGATCTGGTTCACCGGACCGCTCGCCCGGCTCGCCGAACTCATGGTTCCGACACGGCGCGCGAAGGTCGCGGCGGCCGGCAATCCCCGCTATCTGGATGAGGGCGTGCTGGCGGCGCCCTCGCTCGGACTGCAGAGTGCCCGCCTGGAAACTGCACACCTGGGAGAACTGGTCGTGCAGGTGGCCCGCCGGGGACCCCTGGTAGCGATCCAGGGAAAGCCGCCCGAGTTTGAGTCGTTGCGCAACGATGCCAGGGAAATTGCCCGCCTGGCCTCGGCGATCCTTCAATACATTGGCAAGTTATCGCAAGCGGAGCACACCGAGGGTGATAGCCAGAATGTCATCAGGCTGATCGAGACGGTGAATGATCTGCAGAGCATCAGCGATATCGTGTCGATGAACCTGGTCGCGACCGGGGAACAGAGAGTGGCAGAGCGCGTCGACCTCGCGTCACTGCGGGATGAGAGCACCGTGAGGTTTGCAACCTTCGTCATCACGACTCTGCAGAATACCGTCGCGGCACTTGCCGATCCCAACGGCGCTCCGGTGCCGGTTGGGCAGGTCAAGGCGGAAATGGACACCCTGGCGATCGCGGCGCGCAAGAGCGTACTCGAGCGCCTGAAGCTTGCCGATGTGCAGGATGTGCTGAGATTTCGCCTGGCCAACGACCTGATCGAGCAGCTGCGACAGATCGGCAGGCTGAGTCTGCGCATCGCCGAGAACCCCCCTTCATGAGCCCGCCTCCACCGCAGTGACGGTACTGCGCAACGATTTGGATGAACGGATGATGAGCTTCTCGGTTTCCACGAGCAGGAAAAATATCAGTCCGCCGAGCGCGAGCCATGGCCACGCGCCTGCCGGAATCGCTGCCGTGTCGAACACGCGCTGCAGCGGCGGCGCATAGGTGAACAGCATCTGCAGGAGCACCACCGCGCCGATGCCCATCGGCAGGTATCTGTTGGTGAGATGCGCACCGAGCGACAGCGAGCTGTCGATCAGGTAGCGGCTGTTGATCAGGTAGAACACCTGACCCATCGTGATCGCGTTCACGGCTACCGTCCGGGCCAGCTGATCGGACGCACCCTGACCCTTCATCCAGAAAAAAGCCCACAGCGTATAAGCCAGCAACGCCAGTCCGACGAACAGCACACGCCAGATGCCAAAGCCGGTCAGGATCGGCCGATCGCGGGCGCGCGGTGGACGCCGCATCACATCCAGCTCGTGCGGCTCGAACGAGACCACCAGGCCCAGAGCGACGGAAGTCACCA
The DNA here is from genome assembly GCA_019242385.1 of Gammaproteobacteria bacterium. Taxonomy (GTDB): domain Bacteria; phylum Pseudomonadota; class Gammaproteobacteria; order Steroidobacterales; family Steroidobacteraceae; genus 13-2-20CM-66-19. The sequence goes on from JAFAVO010000153.1 coordinate 4,081, forward strand.
TGTTCACCCAAAGGATCTGGGGCGCGGTGATCGGCATGGTGAAGCCGAAGAAGATGGCGGTGGCGATTACCAGAGCCTGCGCCACGTTCGTCGGTAACATGAAGAGAATCGCCTTCTCGATATTGTTGTAAACGGTGCGCCCTTCCTTGACGGCCGCAGTGATCGAGGCGAAGTTGTCATCGGCCAGGATCATCTCGGCCGCCTCCTTGGTAACCTCCGTCCCCTTGATCCCCATGGCAATGCCGATATCGGCTTTCTTCAAGGACGGCGCATCGTTCACGCCGTCGCCGGTCATCGCCACGATCTCACCGTTCGCCTGGATGGCCTTGACCAGGCGTAGCTTGTGTTCGGGGCTGGCGCGCGCGAAAACGTCCACCTGCCGGACACATTCCTGAAGCCTGGCAGCATCCATCGCCTGAATCTCTGCGCCGCTGATCGCCTTGCTGCCATCGCCGATGCCGAGCATCCTCGCGATCGCGGCCGCAGTGATCTTGTGGTCACCGGTGATCATCGTGACGCGGATGCCCCCGCCGCGGCACTCCTTCACAGCCTCGATCGCCTCCTGGCGCGGCGGATCGAGCAGACCTATCAGCCCCAGCAGGATCAGGTTTTTGGGCAGATCCGCGGCTGAGAGCGCGCCGGCTGAGACCCCCGGGCTCGGCAGCCAGGCGAGGCCGAGTACGCGTTCGCCCTGCGCGGCAATCCTGTCCGCCGATTGCGCGAATCGCGCGCGATCGAGCGCGGCCTCCTTTCCGTCGCCGGTCTGCTGGCGATCGCAATGCTCGAGGATCACCTCGGGAGCTCCCTTGACCAGCAGGCACTGGCTGCCGTCTTTCCACTCGTGGAGCGTCGCCATGAACTTGTGCTCCGACTCGAAGGGGATCACGTCGATGCGCGGATACGCCTTACGCTCGGCCTCGCGGTCTATTCCCAGCTTCGTGGCGAAGGGGTAGAGCGCGCCTTCGGTCGGGTCGCCCTCCAGTTTCCAGGCTCCCTCTTGCTGAAAGAGCTGCGCGTCGTTGCAAAGTGCCGCGACGCGTCCCATGAGGGTGAGTACCGGGTCGTCGCCGCCCGCGGGGGTGCCATCGCGCCTGATCTCACCCTCACTGGCGTAGCCGTTGCCCGTGATCTGGTAGTCCGATCCGGCGGTCGCCGCGGACACCACCATCATCTCCATCAAAGTCAGTGTGCCAGTCTTGTCGGAGCAGATCCGCGACACCGAGCCCAGGGTCTCCACCGCCGGCAGGCGACGGATGATGGCGTTGCGCTGTGCCATACGCTGCACGCCGATCGCAAGCGTGATGGTGATGAGCGCAGGCAGACCTTCCGGTATCGCCGAGACCGCTACGGCCACCACTGCCTGGAAGAGAGTGACGAACTCCATGCCCCTCACCCACCTGCCATAGGCAAAGAGCAGCACGCAGGCGACGGCGATGCCAGCGGTGATGACGTAGCTGAACCTCCCGATCTGGCGCAGCAGTGGTGTCTCCAGCGGAGACACACTGGCGAGCATCTGATTGATGCGCCCGAGCTCGGTTTCGCTGCCCGTCGCCACGACGACTCCGGTGGCGCGGCCGGACACGACCATGGTGCCGGAGAAGGCCATGCTCTCGCGGTCGGCGACGGTTGCCGTTTGCGACACGGGGTCTGCGGTCTTCTCCGCCGGCACCGATTCGCCGGTGAGGGTGGCCTCCTCGGTCCGCAGACTCTTCACCTCGGTAAGCCGCAGATCGGCGGGCACCTTGTCGCCCGACTCAAGCAGCACGATATCGCCCGGGACCAGCTGCTCGGCGGGGATCATGCGTGGTTCGCCACCGCGCAGCGTCCTCGCCTCGGCGGAAAGCAGGTTACGGATCGAATCGAGCGCCTTCGCCGCCTTGCCCTCCTGAATGAAGCCGAGCAGCGAATTGATCACCACCACGCCAAGGATGACGGCCGCGTCGAGCCAGAGACCAAGCATCGCCTTGACGAAGGTGGCGCCGAGCAGAACGTAGACGAGGACGTTGTTGAGCTGTGCTACGAAGCGCCTCAGCGGCCCGGACTGCTTCGCCGCCGGCAAGCGGTTAGGACCGAACCGCCGCAAACGATCCCCTGCTTCGCTCTCATCCAGGCCCCGGTCGACCCGGGTGTGGAGTCGCTGGCATGCCTCCTGCGCGGTGAGTGAATGCCAACTCACTCCGGGGCCGGCACTGATGCTGTCCACCGATGCTCTCCAGTTCCGCCGCGCTACTGTCCGGTCATGCCGCTGCCGAGCCTAGGCGGACGTGACTCGCGACCTGGTGTCGATCTCCACACGTTCGGGTGGCAGCAGACACAACTGCGCCCCGGGCCCCGCCGCCAGGGTATGAATACGAAAATAGGTCGGCGCCTCCAGCGACTCTCCTATCACCGGGGAGGGCGCGGAGACGATCTTCAGGGCACCGCAGGCGCCGATCCAGTCGATGTGGCGATGACCGTGCATGACGACCGCGCGCGCAGCAAATGGCGTCAGTTTGCGCACGAACCAGCTGCCGTTGACGAGAGCCGTGCCGATGCGCTCGGAGAACGCTACCCCGCGCATGGGATATTCGATCAGGTGGTGGTGCAGTGCGATGATCCAGCGCGCCCGAGGGTAGGCGTCAAGGGCCGCAGCGAGACGACGCGCCTGCTCGAGCGAGATCATTCCAAGCGCGTTGGTGAAGGAGAAATGCGCCTCGTCGTTCGAGTTGAGGACGGCGATACCGAGCCCCTGCTCGCTCGCAGGTGGAAGGATCATCGGAAACTGCTCATCGAACAGGCCGCGCAGCTGCCACGCACGGCGCACCCCGCCCCGCTCCATGAAGGCGGCGATGCGGTCGCGGTGCGGGGCCAGTGCCTCATTCAACGTGCGCGTCAGTTGCCTGGTGGCCGAGTCCACCACGCGCACACGGTCTCCCTGCACCGCGGCCATCGCCGACAAGGTGCGCACCTGTCGCAGTCGTTTGCCGATGCTCAGTGGAAGATCGAGCCGGGCCGGATTGGCGCGATCCACGATGTTCAGGTCGTGATTGCCGGGAACCACCAGCATGCGCGCGGTGAGCGCGGGATGGCGCGTCAACACATCGAGAAATTCCGCCCATTCGGTGGCGAGGCCAGCATCAGTCAGATCGCCGCAGACCAGCACTACATCCAGCGGATCAGCATGATGGATTGCCTCCAGCCGTTCCATCAGGCGCTGCACAGGATCGTTGCCACGCGGACCAGCGCGGCCGCTCTCGATGCGAAACCCGTAGCGTTCGCCGACCAGGTGAAGGTCGGAAAGATGCGCGACACGCCACGAGCCGCCCGCCGCCGGCGCGCGCTCGAATGCCGAGAGCTCGAGCGGCTGATCCATGTTGGCGTCCGCGAAGCCCCAGACGAGCGAGGCGCTGGCCATATAGGCCGAGATCAGCACGATGGCGTTGGCCAGGGTCGGGACCATGAGGCGGTGCGGGAACAGCAGATCGGTCACCGTGCCGGTCCAGCGCGAGGCTGGCCAGGCGAGAGCGGCTACCAGCAGCGCCGCTGCGCACAGCATGACCCCAGCCACAGCGGAGCTGAGCGCTTGTATCCGCGCTTGCTTCGCGGGAGTCGAAGTGGGGTTGAGCATGCGCTCGGCGATGTGGCGTAACCCCTCCCGGCACAGCACATATCCCGGCTGCACTGCCAGCGCGTTGAGCGACCAGAAGTTGACCTCTGCGAGCCGCAACAACGGCCGCCAGGCGAGCGTTGCCAGTGCGATGAGGATGATGGCGCCAAGCGCGGCCCCGAATTCCGTCAGTTGCAGAAGTTGGCGCGAAACCGTCGTGAGCCAAGCGCTCACCGCCAGCGGCGCGATGCCCAGCAGCAACGCAGGCAGCAGCAACAGCGCGCTGACGGCGAAAAGCAGCTTGGGCAGGCTGATCTCGACCAGAAAGGTCCCGGCAATGGAAAGCAGCGACCTGCGTTGCGGACTCGCGGCGTCATCGCCTGCGTCGCCCCAGCGCGGGTCGACCAGCGGAGCGAGATCTGCCGCCGCACTTGTCACGACATCAGCGCCACGTTCCAGACTCGATCGGCTCATGACTCCGTTATCCGGCGATGGCGCGAAGATCACGGTGGTACTGCGGGAGTGCCTGCCGCGCCGCGTCGCTGCGAGCGCTGGCATTGCGGCACCAGCGCGGTTCTCGCCATGATTACGCGGTTGCGTGCTTGATGAGTCTGCGACCTGCTACGCCGAACATCAGCCGGGTGACACCGGTCATCAGCAGGTTCACGCCGACCAGCGTGCCGATCGCCCAGGCAGAGCTCGAAGGCCATTGGGCCCAGATCAATGCACCGAGCAGCAGCGCGACGATACCGTTCAACAGCATCCAGCCGGAGGGATGCTCACGCTGCAGTCGCAAGTAGGTGACGATATCGAACACTCCGGCCGCGAAAATCACCACCGCCAGCAACGCGGTGAGTGTGCCAATGGCGAGCAGCGGATGCGTGAGGATATAGAGCCCACCGAGCACGAAGGCAATGGCGCTCAGTATCTGGAAGAAGATCCGCCTGGCGCTGCCGCCTTTCAAGGTTCCGATGAAGTGCGCGACCCCGCCGAGGATCAGCAGCCACCCAAGCAACAAGGCGATGCCGGTGACTGCCATTGCGGGCTCGATGATGGCAAACAGGCCGAGCACGATGAACAACAGCGCCGCCACA
>JAFAVO010000237.1 GCA_019242385.1 Gammaproteobacteria bacterium
GGCAGATTCCGAAGCATTACTCACCCGTTCGCCGCTCGTCAGCATGTATTGCTACACCTGTTACCGCTCGACTTGCATGTGTTAGGCACGCCGCCAGCGTTCAATCTGAGCCAGGATCAAACTCTTCACTTGAAGATTTCGAGAATCATCGAGCGAATGAGTGGATCCAAAATGGCTCCAACTTACTGCTGGACATTTTGGTCACTCGGTCTTAAGCGCCAAAGGCTTTGAGACGCGAGTCCCCACACAAATTACCTATCCGAACTTTTAAAAAGCACCCCGCAGCGGCGGTGGCTGGGGGAAAGGGGGCGGGCAGTATAGCCACAGCAAACCCCCCGTCAACATAAGTGCATTACGCACACACCCGCCGCCCCAACCGCGAGGCGGCCGAGGCTGCAGGGGGCGCGCAGTATAGCCCCCATTGGCGGCTTGTCAACGTATTGTCATGAGGCCCTGGGAGATCGCTGGCTCACCCGTTCCGGATCGAGCTAAGCATTTGTTCCTATTGGGCTCCGGACCATTGTGGGGGCCCACCGGCAGATTTCCAGGCCTGGCGCAGCTCACCGCAGGCACTGCACGAGTGCCCGTACCGCGCCCCAGGCCGCAGAGGCCTTCCGGGGGAGTCAGATCGAAGGCTCCAGCTTGACCCTGGCAAAGCGCTTTGCCCCGACCTGCAGAACGTGCTCGGCACCGGCTTTCAGCGTGAGGCCCCGGTCGGAGACACGTGCTCCATCGATCCGGACGGCCCCCTCCCCGATCTTGCGATTCGCCTCCGAGGTGCTCTCGGCGAGCCCCGCCTCCTTGAGCAGATTCGCCAGGCGCAGCCCCGCGCCCGGCACCGGCACGACCTTCAGTGGCAGGTCCTGGGGCACGGCTTTCTCGCTGACGCGAGCGATGAAGTTGCGCTGCGCACGCTCCGCCGCGGCGGCATCGTGGAAGCGCGCGACCAGCTCACTCGCGAGCTCGAGCTTGATATCCCGGGGATTGCGGCCGCCGTCCGCCTGCCCGCGCAATGCGGCGATCTCGCTCAGGGGACGGAAGGACAGCAGCTCGAAGTAGCGCCACATGAGTGCATCAGAGATCGACATGAGCTTGCCGAACATGCTGTCGGGGTCTTCGGCGATGCCGATGTAGTTGCCGAGAGACTTCGACATCTTGTTGACCCCATCGGTCCCCTCCAGCAGTGGGGTGGTGAGCACCACCTGCGGCTCCTGGCCGTAGGCCTCCTGAAGGGAGCGGCCGACCAGGAGGTTGAACTTCTGGTCCGTGCCGCCGAGCTCGACGTCGGCGCGCATCGCCACCGAGTCGTAGCCCTGGGCGAGGGGGTACAGGAACTCGTGGATGGAGATCGGCTGTCCGCTCTTGTAGCGCTTGGCGAAATCGTCCCGTTCGAGCATGCGCGCCACGGTGTAGTGCGCGGCAAGCTTCACGATCTCGGTAGAGCTGAGCTTTGACAGCCAGCGCGAATTGAAGTCGATGCGGGTGCGCTCGCGATCGAGAATCCTGAACACCTGGCTCTCGTAGGTGCGCGCGTTGGCCTGAATCTCCTCGGGGGACAGCGGTGGCCGCGTCGCATTGCGCCCGGTGGGATCGCCGATCATCCCGGTGAAGTCACCGATGAGGAAGGTCACCTCGTGCCCGAGCTGCTGGAACTGGCGCATTTTGTTGAGCAGCACCGTGTGCCCGAGATGCAGATCCGGAGCGGTCGGGTCGAAGCCCGCCTTGACCCGCAGCGGTGTGCCGCGCGCGAGCTTCTTGCGCAGGTCCGCGGCCGTGAGCACCTCATCCGCGCCACGTTCGAGCTCTGCTATCTGTTCGTCGGAATTCATGTGATTCTCGTGAAGCGCGTACTGAAGCGGGATCGGTTGCCCTTGTAACCTAACCCGCAAAAGCCAGAAGGCGAACGCGCGTAGTTGACATACATTGACGCAAAGCTCGTGCCTCCGGTAGGGTCCCGCGTTTTAAAGCATCCTGAACACAATTGTCGATGTCCCTCGACTTCAAGGTCTCCGCAAAAGCCTCCATCCGTCGCATGCTCTCGGCGGCCTTCTGGCTGCAGTTGGGCGCTTGCGCGATCGTCAGCTGGACACTGCTGCGCGGCGGCGCCAGCGGTTCGGCGCCAGTTGCAGCCGAGCCTGCCCCGCCCGCCGCGGCAGAACCGACCGGCACCTCCACCCAGGCCGCCCCCGCCGACGTCACGGCAACCACCACCGCCACCGCCGCCGCAGAGGGCGACAAGACCGCCCTCGCGACGACCGATGTTACGGTCAGCCGCAACGACACACTCGACCGCATCTTCCGGCGGCTGAAGCTCAACCTCGCGGACCTCGCCTCGCTGCGCAGCCTGCCGGGCATACGTGCGGCGCTCGACAGTCTCCGTCCGGGCGAAGCACTGCATTTCACACACCAGGACGGGGCACTGTTCGGTCTCGAGCGGCGGCTGAATGAGACGCAGACACTCAGGGTGTTTCGCCACGGCGATGCGCTGAAGGCCGACGTCCTGCAGAACCCCGTCGAGATGCGCACCCGCACCGTGCGCGGTGTCATCGACAGCTCGCTGTTCGAGGCGGTCGAGGCGGCCGGCGCTCACGATCAGACCGCGGTCGCGCTCGCCGATATTTTCGGCTGGGACATCGACTTCGTGCTCGACGTGCGCTCCGGGGACACCTTCGCCGTCACCTACGAGGAAATCTGGCGCGATGGCTCGTTTCTGCACGACGGCCCGATCGAGGCCGCGGAATTCGTCAACCACGGCCGCACATACCGCGCCGTGCGCTACTCGGACCCGGAAGGTCACGCGCACTACTACACACCCGATGGCCGCAGCCTGCACAAGGCGTTCCTGCGGGCGCCGGTGGAATTCACCCGCGTGAGCTCCCGGTTCAACTCCGCACGCTACCACCCGATCCTCAACCTGATCCGCGCGCACAAGGGCGTCGATTACGCTGCGCCGATCGGTACCCCGGTGCACGCTGCGGGCGATGGCCGGATCACCGTGGCCGGACGCCTCGGCGGTTATGGCAACTGCGTCGAGATCGAGCACTCGCGCAGCATCATGACCGTCTACGGTCACCTGTCACGGTTCGCGCGCGGTATTCACACAGGGGCGCACGTGGCGCAGGGCACGGTAATCGGGTACGTGGGCATGACGGGGCTGGCCACCGGGCCCCACCTGCACTACGAGTACCGCGTGAATGGGGTATTCAAGAACCCGCAGACCGTGTCCTTGCCGGCTGCCGAACCGATCGATGCTCGCTGGCGGGAGGATTTTCTCGCCCGCTCTGCTCCGCTGCTCGCGACCCTCGAGGCGCCTGCGGGCGCGATGCTGGTGGCGCGCTGAGCACGAGCGCGCCGGAGCTCCTCCTGCTGGTATCCTTTGAGCAGCCGCCAGGCGGCGGCCGATGGGTCACCTTCTCGTGGACGCGCCGGATCTAAAAGCACCGCAGCACTACATCAACCGCGAGCTCTCGTTCCTCGAGTTCAATCAGCGGGTGCTCGACCAGGCGTTCGATGAGTCGGTCCCGCTGCTCGAGCGGCTGAGGTTCCTGTGCATCTCCTGCAGCAACCTCGATGAGTTCTTCGAGATCCGCGTAGCGGGGCTCAAGCAGCTGCAGGAGCTCGGTGGCGGGCAGCTCGCGGCCGATGGAATGTCCGTCCCCGAGCAGCTCGCTGCGATCCATGACCGTACCACGCGCCTCGTGACCGATCAGTACCGCTGCCTCAATGAGTTGCTGCTGCCGAAGCTCGCGGCGGAGGGCGTGCCGCTCCTTGGTCGCGCCGACTGGAGCCCGGCGCACACCGAGTGGCTCGAGCAGTACTTCGAGCGCGAGATCGAGCCGGTACTCTCGCCCCTGGGGCTCGATCCGGCGCGCCCCTTTCCACGCATACAGAACAAGAGCCTCAACTTCATCGTACGTCTCGAGGGGAAAGACGCCTTCCACCGCGACAGCGAGCTCGCCATAGTGCAGGCGCCGCGCTCGCTCCCGCGTGTGGTGCCCCTCCCCGGTGGCGGGGCGACGCGCGCCTGCGTGCTGCTCTCCACCATCATGCAGGCGTTCGTGCACAAGCTCTTCACCGGCATCCGGGTGATGGGCTGCTACCAGTTCCGCGTCACCCGTAACAGCGACCTGTTCGTCGACGACGAGGAGATCGACGATCTGCGGCGTGCGCTCGAGGGCGAGCTGGCGCATCGCCGCTACGGTGCGGCCGTGCGGCTCGAGACCTCCAATGACTGCCCCGAGGACATGGTCAAGTTCCTGCAGGCGCAGTTCGCCTCGAACGGCCTCGACACCTATCCGGTCGAGGGCCCGGTGAACCTGAACCGGCTCTCCGCGGTGTACGACCTGGTGCAGCGGTCGGATCTCAAATATCCGATCTTCACCCCCGGCATACCCAAGCGCCTGGTCGGCACCACTGACCTGTTCGCCTGCATACGCCAGAAGGACATTCTGCTGCATCACCCGTATCAGAGCTTTGCTCCGGTGATGGACTTCCTGCGCCAGGCCGCGGCGGACCCGCAGGTGCTCGCGATCAAGCAGACCCTGTACCGCGCCGGCCACGATTCCCCGCTGGTCGATGCGCTGGTCGCCGCGGCGAATGCCGGCAAGGATGTGACCGTGATCGTCGAGCTGCGCGCGCGGTTCGATGAGGAAGCGAATATCGAGCTCTCCAACCGCCTGCAGGAGGCGGGCGCACACGTCATGTACGGCGTCGTGGGCTACAAGACCCATGCGAAGCTGTTGCTGGTCGTGCGGCGCGAGGCGAGCGGCATCCGCCGCTACTGCCACCTCGGCACCGGCAACTATCACCCGCGCACTGCGCGCCAATACACCGACTACGGGCTGTTCACCTGCGATGACGAGATCGGTCAGGACGTGCACGAGTTGTTCCTGCAGCTGACGAGCCTGACCCAGACACCGAAGCTCAACCGCCTCGTCCAGTCACCCTTTGGCATGCACGACATGGTGCTGGAGAAGCTCGCGCGCGAGGCCGAGCACGCGCGCGCGGGACGTCCGGCGCGCGTCATTGCCAAGATGAACGCCCTCGTCGACCCTCAGGCCATCGAGGCGCTGTACCGCGCCTCACGCGCGGGGGTGAAGATCGAGCTGATCGTGCGTGGAGTCTGCGCGCTGCGACCGGGAGTGCCCGGAGTGTCGGAGAACATCACGGTGCGCTCGATCGTCGGACGCTTCCTCGAGCACTCGCGCGTCTTCTATTTCGAGAACGGCGGCGAGCCGGACATGACCTGCGCGAGCGCCGACTGGATGGAGCGTAACTTCTTCCGTCGCGTCGAGGTGGCCTTCCCCGTCCGCCGCCCGGAGCACCGCGCCCGGATCCTGCGAGACCTGGAGGTTTGCCTCCACGACAACTGCCAGGCATGGCTGCTGCGGCCCGATGCCCACTACGACCGTATCAAGCGGGCGAGCGAGCGCCCCGTGAATGCGCAGGCCGAGCTGCTCGCGACCTACGCAGCAGGCCCCAGCGTAGCTGTTTGAGCGTAGTTGTTTGCAGGGCGACCGCTCAGCCCTGCGCGGGCAGCGGCGCATCGCTCGCGCCGCCCCGCCACCCCGCGATCCCGGCTGCGAATAATAGCGTTCCGAAGAGGTACAGCATCCCGGCAGGCAGCCAGTTCCACACTCCCTGGTCGATGATGGCGCCGGGCGTATGGTCAGCAGGGTAGAGCACCGTCACCGCCTGGCCCACGTGGTACAGCGGTGGATTGCTGCCGGTCGAGTCCCGGAACACTACGGTTTGGCCGTCGGCATCGATGTAACAGACCAGCGGATGGTAGGTGACGCCGCCGTCGGAGTCCGTCGAGGGACTGAGCGCCGTGACCCGTCCGGCAGTGCGAATCCCGGTAGCTTCCAGCTTCAGGAGCGTGCGGCTCTGGTATACGCCCAAAGCGAGCACAGCGAGACCCAACAGCACGAGGAACGGTGCCAGACGTGCGAGCTGTGCGCGCTGTTGGGCCTGCCGATCGCGGAACTCCGGCAGCGCCATGAGCTCTTCGACCCGCTGGGACGGCGCTGAGTCCCGAGGGTCGGCGTTGCTGCGCACGGTGGCGAGCGCACGCCACCGCGACGCCGGCAGCGTCTTGTCGCGCGGGGCGATGATGCTCCGCAACCTCCTCGAGAGCTGCAGGACAAAGAGTCCCGCCACCACCCACGTCATCGGACTCGTGCGCCACGCCGTCGCCGCAAACCAGAAAAGCGCCATTCCGACCGCGAGCAGGGCGATGCCGACCACCGTAAAGACGTGATTACCGGCCTCCTGGACCTCATTGGGCTTTTCCGGGATCACCCAGAGCGGTACCAGCCGGCCCGTCTCCCGGCCATGTACGCTGCTCGAGCCTTCGAGCGATGTCGCCTCGAGGGTCGCACCCGCGGCTGAGGTATATCGGTACACGGAGTTGAGGCTGTTGCCGTTTCGGCGGACCCCGATCACCTCACCCTGAACGCGCACCGCGTGCAGTCGCCAGTAGAGCGCATCCCCGACCAGGAGCGTGCCGAGGCCGCAGAACACCAGGGCGCCGGCAAAAGCCGCCACCTGATTGAAGGCCGAGAGGGTACTGAAGATGAGCTGGAGCATGGATCGGCCAGCCGCGGGCGCTGCCGGGCACTCTGACCCGCTGCGCCGACTGGCGCCATGAACGGCTTCGCAGCTTGCGGCGAAGGGGCCGTCTAACGCCCGCTGAATACCCTCAGGCGGAAGCCGCTCATGCGCAGGTAATCCACCTCCTGCTGCAGGTCCGCCGAGGTGAGTGGATGCTCACGCAGCCAGCCGGGAGGGAAGCGCACCTCGAGCGACCGTGCCGTGGCCGAAAGCTCGATCGCCGGAAGCGCGGTGGAGCTGCGACCGCGGTGCAGGAGCACGGCGAGGCGCAGCAGCACCATCAGATAGAGTGCGCTGCGGTCCCAGGGCGGTACCAGCTCCTCCACTCCTTCGAGCGCAAGCTTGCGGCGATGGGCACCCACCACCCGCGCGAGCAGCCGTTGCTCCTCACGCGGAAATCCGGGCATGTCGCCATTCTCGAGCAGATAAGCGCCATGCCGGTGATAGCCGCTGTGCGAGACGTCGAGGCCGATCTCGTGCAGCCGCGCGGCCCACCTGAGCGCCAGGTTGGCGAGCGGCTCCTCGAGTTTCCAGGCCTCGCGGGTCTGCTCGAGGAAGTTGACGGCAGTCGCTTCGATCCGCTCCGCCTGAGCCGTGTCCACGTGGTAGCGCTGCTGCATGGCGCGCACGGTGCGCTCGCGCGCATCCTCGCGCCGGTAACGGCCGAGCATGTCGTACAGCAGGCCCTCGCGCATTGCCCCTTCGGCCATGCGCATCTCCTTGATGTCGAGCACGCTGAAGATCTCGGCCAGGATCGCCAGCCCGCCGGGAAAGACCGGGCGCCGGTCCTCGGTGATCGGCTCGAGGGTGAGCTCACGCGTGTGCCCCGCATCGATGCAGTATTCGATGGCACGCGTGATCCCCTGCGCGGTGATGGTGAGTGAGTTCGGGTCGAGGCTGCGGATCGCCTCGCCGATGGCACGCACGGTACCCGAGCTGCCGGCGCAATTATCCCAGCCGCGGCGCCGGAATTCGGCCTGCACCGGCTCGAGCTCGAGGCGCGCCGCCAGGCGCGCGCGCTCGAAGCGCTTGGCGGAGATCTTGCCATCACGAAAGAAGCGCTCGCTCCAGGAAACGCAACCCATCTGCAGGCTCTCGAGCTCGAGAGGATTGAGGCCCTCGCCGATGATCAACTCGGTGCTGCCGCCACCGATATCGGCCACCAGGCGTTTGCCGGGCTCGGTCGGCATGGTGTGGGCGACGCCCGAGTAGATGAGCCGCGCCTCCTCCATGCCGGCGATGATCTCGATGGGGTGGCCGAGTGCCTCGCGGGCGCGCTCGAGAAATGCCTGCTTCTTGTGCGCGAGGCGCAGGGCGTTGGTGCCGACGACGCGCACGCTGTCGGCGTGCATGTCGTGCAGGCGCTGCCCGAAGCGCTGCAGGCAGGCGAGCGCGCGCGCCGCGACATCCTTGTCGATGCGCCCATTCTCCGCCACGCCGGCGGCGAGGCGCACCATCTCGCGCAGCCGGTCGATGATGACGAGCTGGCCGTGCGAGTAACGCGCGACCACCATGTGGAAGCTGTTGGAGCCGAGATCCACCGCGGCGAGGACGTCAGGCACGGTCCGTGGAGCGGTGCGGGGGGCGGCGCGGGTTTCCGGGGCTCGGGCTGATGCGGCTGCCGGAGGCACGCTTGGTGCGCTGGCTCAGGCCGCGGTAAAGGACGAGCCGCACCCGCAGGTGGTGACGGCGTTCGGATTGCGGATGACGAACTGCGCGCCCTCGAGACCTTCGCGGTAATCGATCTCGGCACCGGTCAGGTATTGCACGCTCATCGGGTCGACGAGCAGCTTGACGCCGAGATTCTCGACGCAGGTGTCGCCTTCCTGGATGCTTTCATCGAACTCGAAGCCGTACTGCAGTCCCGAGCAGCCACCGCCCTGCACGAACACCCGCAGCATGAGCCTGGGGTTGCCCTCGCCGCGGATGAGGTCTCCGACCTTGCGCGCTGCCGCATCGGTGAACTTCAGCGCAGGAGTCTCCTGCAGCGCTTGGGTCTCGGTTGTGTCTTCCATAATCAGAAACCAGTGTAAGAGGCAGCCCGGATCCGGTCAAAGCGAAGCCGTCACACCGCCCATAATCAGGCCGCGGACCCCGCCGCCGGGGCCGCGGGAGGCGTTTCCGGCTCGAGCCGCACCAGCTTGCCGATGATCTGGGCGCCGAGCGTCATTTCAATGATGCCGTAATAGACGTTCCCTTCGACGCGGGCGGTGGCGCCGAGCACCACCCGCTCGAGCGCGTGGATATCGCCCCGAATCGTGCCGTTGAGCACGACGTTCGGCACCTGTACCTCCCCCTGGATGGACCCGGTCTCACTCACCGAGAGAGTCGAGTCGCGCGCCGCGTCCGAGCGCACCGCGCCCTCGATGTGGCCATCGAGGTGCAGGCCGCCGCGGAAGTCGATATCGCCGTGCACGGTAGCGGCCTTGCCGATCAGGGTGTCGATGCGGGCTTGGCGGGGATCGCGGCTGAACATGGCTGGGCTCCGATGCGTGGGATGAGAGGCCTACTGCGAGGTCTCGATGGTCCACAGGAACGTCTGTGAGAGCGGCGCGACGTCGTGGTGGCTCGACTGCACTTCGACCACGAGCTGCTCCGGCTTGAAGGCGAGCGGCACCGACAGGTCCTGCTCGAAATTCTGCAGATAGCGGAAGTTGTATCGCAACTCGTGTACCAGACCACCGCTGAGCGCCGCCAGATCGAGCGAGCGCGGGCGGCCGTCGTAGGTGCCATCGAGGCTCAGGTGCAGCGTGCCCGAAGCGGCGCTGTCCTCGCGCCCCGAGCGCACCAGCGACATGTGCACGGTGAAACTCGCCGGACGCTTGCCAGCGGTGATGTGCAGCTGCTCGATCCTGACACCGAGCGTGTTGGCATTCTGCGCTACCACGCCCCGATAGAACGCAAGCTCCTGCGACTGTCGCGCGACCTGCGCCTGCAGCTCCCCCATGGCGCGCGCCACCTCGGCCTGCTCACGGGCGCGCCCGGCGCGGATGGTGTCCGCTTCGGCGAGGCGCGTGCGCAGCTCGCGGTTGTCTTTCTCCAGGTGCTCGATGCGCACCTCGAGCTCGGTGCGCTGCTGTGCCGCCGCCTGGCGATCGTAGCCCGCATCGTAGCGGCCGAGCTCATAGACCACGTAAACCCCGAAGAGACCTACGAGTATTGCCGTGGCGATGAGCGCCGTGCGCAGCGCCGGCGCACGCTGCCTCACGACCAGCGGTGCGCCGTCCTTGCCGAGCATGGACGCGAGCGGTCCCAACCCTGGCTTCAATCGGCCGGCGCCGCGGCTTCGCGCCGCCGCCGGGCGGTCATCCGCTCCCACCACTGCGGGCGCGGCGGCGGCTGACCCCGTGGAAAAGCCAGATCGACCAGCTCGTTCAGCGCGCGGGCGTAGACGGCGCGCTTGAAATAGATCACTTCCTTCACCGGCTCCCAATAGCTCGTCCACCGGAACTGGTCGAATTCCGGCTCCGCGGTGCGTGTGAAGTCGAAGGCGGCGTCGGCGCGCTGGAGGCTCAGAAGGAACCAGCGCTGCTTCTGACCGATGCACAGGGGTTGCTGGTTGCGGCGCACGTAGCGCGCCGGCAGACGGTACCGCAACCAGCGGTCGGTCTGCCCGAGCAGCGTCACATCGGCCTTGGCGATGCCGATCTCCTCCTCGAGCTCGCGGTATAGCGCCTGCTCGAGCGACTCGCCACGGCGCACGCCACCTTGTGGAAACTGCCAGCCGCGGCCGCCGGTCCGCCGCCCGAGAAAAACCTGCTCGTGCAGCATCAGGATGATGCCCACATTGGCGCGGAAGCCGTCGGTGTCGATGAGGTCGGTCATGTGTCGGCCGACAGTCTGCCGCGAGGGATGGCGTTTTCCAACAAATTCCGTGACTCTAACGTTCGTGTCCGCACCCCAGGTGAAGAGTCCCTCCGTTCCGGTAGCGAGATTCGTGCTGCAGGGGAACCTGCGCGGTCTTGCAGTGCTCGTGCTGCTGGCGGTCGCGGTGCTGTTTGCCGCGCTGCTGATCGGCAGCTCCGGCATCAGTCTCGCCCAGGCGCTGGCCGCGCTCGCCGGCGGGGGCGATGCAGCGACCCGTACCGTGCTGTTCGCGGTACGTCTGCCGCGGGTGCTCGCCGGCTTTGGCGTCGGCAGTCTGCTGGCGCTGTCGGGTGTGTTGCTGCAGGCTCTGTTCCGCAATCCGCTCGCGGACCCGTATGTGCTCGGTGTCTCCGGCGGAGCCGCCGTCGGCGCGCTGCTTGCCATGATCGCCGGGGCAGCCGCGCTCCTGGTGCAGTCGGCGGCGCTCCTCGGCGCGCTCGGCGCGGTGGCCCTCGTCTATCTGCTCGGTCGCGGCGGCGGCACGGCCCGTCTCCTGCTCACCGGAGTCGTGCTGGCGAGCGCCTGTGGGGCACTGGTCAGCGTGCTGCTTGCGCTCGCGGACTCCTCACGTGTGCGCGGCATGGTTTTCTGGCTGGCCGGCGATCTCGAGTGGGCGGTGAGCCCCTGGCTGAGTGTGGGCACGGCGCTGCTCGCCCTCTGCATCGCAGTGATCGTGGCGCGTCCGCTCAACGTACTGGCAGCCGGCGAGCTGCGCGCACGCACCGTCGGACTCGCGGTCGAGGCGTGGCGCAACGTGCTGTTCGTCGCCTGCGCGGCGCTCACCGCGCTGGCGGTGGTGAGCGCAGGCACCGTCGGTTTCGTCGGTCTGATCACGCCGCACGCAGTCCGCCTGAGCTTCGGCACCAGCGATCATCGCATCGTGGCGCCGGCGGCGGCACTCGCGGGCGGCATGCTCCTCACCGGCGCCGACCTCCTCGCCCGCACCTGCGCGGCGCCGCGGCAGCTCCCCGTCGGCGCGATCATGGCGCTGGTAGGGGCTCCGCTCTTCGTCATGCTGCTGCGGGGACGCAGGCACTGAAGGGACGCGCGCGCGCTGGCAGCTGCGTTCGATCAGGCGACCACGTTCGGCGAGATGGCGATCCGATTACGGCCGGCACTCTTGGCGCGATAGAGCGCCGCGTCGGCCTCCGCGATGAGACGCTCGGCGAGCACCTTGTAATCCCGCTGCCCTTGCCCCGGCTTCGCCGCCGCCACACCGATCGAGAGAGTCACCTTCTCCGCGCCGCCCTGGCCCACCGCAATCGGCTCGGAGCGCACTGCCTGCAGCACGCGGGTGGCCACTTTCTCGCCATCGCTCATGGCTGCGTGCGAGAGCACCATGGCGAACTCATCGCCGCCGAAGCGCGCGCCGGTGTCGCTCAAGCGCATCTCGGCGTCGATGCGCTGCGCAACTTCCCGCAGCACCGCATCACCGGCGAGATGCCCATAGAGGTCGTTGATGCGCTTGAAGTGATCCACGTCAATCATCAGACAGACGATCGACTGGCGGGCGCGCTGCGCCCGAGCCAGCTCCTCCCGCAACCGGGCATGCAGGTAGCGGCGGTTGTGAAAACCGGTGAGGAAGTCGGTGAACCCGCTGCGCAGCAGCCGGGCGCGGTTCACCGCGTTCTCGATGCAGATGGCGGCGACCATCCCGAGGTGGGCGAGGAAGTCGCTGGCGAGCTCGGGCGTGAAGCGCTGCGGGTCGCTGCTGGAGAAGACCAGGACGCCATCGAGCGGCTCGTTGCGGCGCATGGGAATGAGCGCGAGGCTCCCGGGCGGGGCCGCAATCCCGGGAACGAGCAGCTCGTGGTCGGCCTTGCGGTAGCGCCCGAGCCAGGGCCGCTCGAGACTCGCCAGCTGCGGGGCGATGCTCACCAGGGCGTCGACGAAGCACACTCCCGGTGGCTCGCCCGCCGTCACCCCATCTCCGGTGATCAGGTGGCGGATCTCATGCTGCGGATCGTGGAGGATGAGCGCGACTTCATTGACCTGGTACGAGGTACGCAGTCCCACGATGAGGCGCTCGAACAGCTGAGTGAGCGAGCCGGCGCGCAACAGCTCCAGCTCCCGCTCCTGTGTCTTGCGCAGCAGCGAGTCGTTGCGGCCGACTTCCTCGGTGAGCGCGGCGAGACGGGCCTGCAGGCGGCCGATCTCGTGCTCGAGCCGGACGATCTCCGCCTCCGGCGCCTCACGGTGCGCGGCAGGGGCTGCTCTTGGCTCGGTCGGTCGGCGCATCGCGCGAGCCTCCTTAATCCTCTAGGCGCGCCGCTCCGTCACGCTGCGCCGGTCGGCAAGATAATCGCGCCCACGACGCATCAACGCAACGAAAGCGTCATGGTCCTGCGACAGTACGGCGGCGCGCAGGCGTTCCACCGCCTGGGAGAGAGCCTCGAGGGACTCTGCGCCGTAGTCATTGAGGCTCTGTATTTCATAATACAGCTCCGGACTCTCCTCGGCGACGCGTCCCGCCACATCAAGCTGCGCGTCGAACGTCGTGCTCGACATGCGCGCGAGCTTCGGCGCCGCTTCGCCGCTGTCCGCGAGTGCGGTGAAGAAGGCGATGTTGAGCGCGTGCGAGAGCCCGAGCACATAAGCGATCAGCCGGTCGTGATCATCGAGGCTCATCACCACCTGCTCCGCCATCGTCGCGGCAAACAGCTCGCGGGCCGCCTGCAACGCCGCGGCGTTCCCGAGGTCGATGAACACGACGTGACGCCCCGAGAGGAGCTCCGTGTCCGGCCCGAACATCGGGTGCACCGAGGTCACCTTGCAGCCATGGGATTTCAGCGCGAGCAATCCCGCACGCAGCGGCGATTTCAGCGAGCCGACATCGAAGATCACACCGGCGGGCCGGCGCAACGCCAGATCCCGCAGGATCGCGTCGGTGATGCCGAGCGGGGTGGCCAGGACGATGAAGTCGTGCTTCAGGTCCGTGCGCCGCCAGTCCTCGACCCGTGCCACTCCTGGAGCGGGCGCCGCAGGGTCCGCAATCTCCACCGCAAAGCCCTGCGAGACCAGGAAGCTCACGAACCAGGCGCCCATCTTGCCGGCGCCGCCGATGACGAGCGCGCGCCGGCCGCTGCCGGTACCCTGCGCCACGACACTCGCCTGCTCCTGAGTGGTGAGCGAGGAGCGGATGAGGAGCCGCAACAGCTGCTCGGCCAGCTCGCCGGAGACGCCACGCTCCGCCGCCATGGCGCGCACGCTCATGATGACCTCGCGCTCGCGCTCGTAGTCGCGCGTCGGCTTGCCCGTGGCGCGCTTCACCCGCGCCACCTCCTCGCTGAGCGCCTTGCGCTCGGCCACGAGTTGAATCAGCTGGCGATCGAGATCGTTCACTCGCTGGCGCAGGTCGTCCAGCGTCACGTTATCGCGCGGCATGGAAGGGGCCTCCTGAAGTCCCCACTCCTTTCTATCGGGGCGCAGCGGGGGGCGCAAGGTTTGCCTCGTCCAGGCCGCTATGGTCCCATTGGCGGCCATGGCCGACCACACCGAGCTGCTGCCTGATTCCCTTCCCGCCGAACCTCTAACACTGGTGGGCGAGTGGCTGGCTCAGGCTCGGGCGGCGAACATCCAGCCCAATCCCAACGCCATGGTGCTCGCCACCAGCACCCGTGAGGGCCGTCCGAGCGCGCGCGTGGTGCTGTGCAAGGACATCGTGCCGCAACCGGGCTACGTGGTCTTCTATACCAACTATCTCTCCGCCAAGGGGCGGCAGCTCAAGGACAACCCGCGCGCAGCCGCCGTCATGCACTGGGATGCCCTGCACCGCCAGGTGCGCATCGAAGGTGCGGTGGTGCTGGCGCCGGACTCCGACAGTGATGCCTATTTCGCCACCCGTGCCTGGCAGAGCCGCATCGGCGCGTGGGCCAGCGAGCAGAGCGAGCCGATCGCCTCGCGCGCCCGGCTGCTGGATGCGGTGACGGAGACCGCGCGCCGCTTTGGCGCGCCGACGCCCGGGTCCCCGGGAGCTGATGATTCCCTCAAAGTGACCATCCCGCGGCCGCCGCACTGGGGTGGGTTTCGGCTCTGGGTGGATGCTGTCGAGTTATGGGTTGAGGGAGCAGCGCGCATACACGACCGCGCGCGCTGGCAACGCACGTTGCGCCCACTCGCGCGGGGCGCGTTCAAGCCCGAGGCGTGGGTCGCGACGCGCTTGCAGCCGTGAGGAAAGCAGCGAGCGGTGTGGAAGAGCATCCGGATTCTCCTGCTCCTACTCGTGCTGCTCGCCGTGGCGCTGCGCAGCTGGCTCGATCGCACCGCCACCCAGAGCTGGCAGGAGCCGCTGTGGGTCGGACTCTTTCCACTCAATGGCGACGGCCGTGCCTCCACCGCGGATTACGTGGCGCGCCTGCGCGCCGAGGACTTCGCTGCGATCGAGGCATTCTTTGCGCGCGAGGCCAAGCGCTACGGACTCAAAGTCGAGCAACCGCTGCACCTCGAGCTCTACCCGGTGGGCTCCAGGCTCCCGCCGGCGCTCGACCCTGCTGCCGGCCCCCTCGGCGTCGCATGGTGGAGTCTCAAGCTGCGTTGGTTCGCCGCCGGGGCCACGCGCGTGGCCGGGCGTGCCCCACCGCGGGTTCGTCTGTTCCTCCTCTACCACGACCCTGAGACACTCGAGCGCGCTCCCGACTCCCATGGGCTGCAGAAGGGGCTGGTCGGTGTCGTGCACCTGTTCGCAGACTCCGACATTGCCGGCCGGAACAACATCGTGATCGCGCACGAGCTGTTGCACACGGTAGGTGCGAGCGACAAGTACGATCTCGCCACCGGCGCACCGCTTTTCCCCGCAGGCTATGCGGATCGCCAGCAGAAGCCGCTTTACCCGCAGCAGCTCGCCGAGATCATGTCGGGACGCCGCGCACTTTCCGAGCACGAATGGGACATGCCGGCGGCGCTCGCCAGTGTCATCGTCGGGCCTGAAACCGCGCTGGAGATCAGGTGGACGCACTGACCTCCCGTGCCTCCTCGCCTGCGGCCGCCCTGCTGTCGGTGCAGGGCGCGAGCGTCCGAGCCGGCAGCCGCCAGCTGGTGAGCGAACTCTCGGCGCAGTTCGGTCCGGGAGAGCTCGTGGCCATCCTCGGCCGTAACGGCTCGGGCAAGACCCTGACACTCCACACCCTGGCCGGATTGCGCGAGCCGGAAGGCGGCTCGGTCTCGCTCGATGGAGTGATGCTGGGGCAGATCGGCCGGCGTGCGCTCGCGCTGCGCCTGGGACTCCTGCCACAGGATCTCGAGGATGGCTTCGTCAGCTCGGCAATCGCGACGGTGCTGGTCGGGCGCCATCCGCACCTCTCGCTCTGGCAATGGGAAAGCGCGGAGGACGAGCGCATCGCACGCACCGCCCTGCGCGCGGTGGACATGGAGGAGTTCGCGCTGCGCTCCACCGACACGCTTTCCGGCGGTGAGCAGCGTCGCGTGGCGGTGGCCGCGCTGCTGGCGCAAGAGCCGGCAGTCTTTCTGCTCGATGAGCCGACCAATCACCTCGACCCGCACCACCAGCTGGCGGTGCTGCAGCTGTTTCGCGCACTCGCCGACGCCGGGCGCACCGTCATCACGACCTTGCACGACCCCACGCTGGCTGCGCGCTTTGCCAATCGCGCACTGCTGCTCCATGGCGATGGGCGCTGGTCGCTCGGCCCGGTCGGCACCAGCCTGACGGCGGCGAGCCTCTCGGAGCTCTACCTCACCCCAATGGTCGAGCTCGCACGCGATGACCGGCGGGTCTTCGTCACGGCTTGAGTGCGGCAAGCACCTTCGGGTGCAGCCGGGCGTTGCTGGCGAGAACGCTGGTGGTCCCGAGGCCGACGGCTGCGCCCTGGAGGTCGGTGAAGACGCCGCCGGCCTCGCGCACCAGTACGACCAGCGCGGCGACATCCAGAATGTTGACGTCGGACTCGATGACGACATCCACTGAGCCGCGCGCCAGCAGGTGATAGTGGACGAAGTCGCCGTAACCGCGCACCCGCGCCGCGCGGGCGAAGACCTGGCCGAGCCTTGCCCAGTGCGGCGCCTGTGTCAGGCTCTTGAGGTTGCCGAAGGAGTAGAAGGCCTGCTCGAGCGTCGCCACCTCGCTCACACGGATGCGCCGATCGTTGAGGTACGCCCCCGCGCCGCGCTCGGCCCAGGCGAGCTCGTCGTAAGCGGGCGCATTCGATACCCCGAGCACGAGCTCGCCGGCACGCATCAGCGCGATCTGGGTCGAGAAAAATGGTGTCTCGCGAACGAAGGACTTGGTGCCATCGATCGGATCGACGAGCCAGATGCTCTCGGCCTGCATGGCGTGCTGGCCCGTCTCTTCTCCGTAGAAGCCGTAGCCGGGAAATTCCCGCGCCAGCGTCGCGCGGATGACCTGCTCGGCACGCACGTCCGCTTCGGTGACCGGGGAGTGGTCTGGCTTGATGCGTACGCTCGGGTTGCGCCGGTAGTAGGCGTTGATCACCTCGGCCGCGGCCCGCGCAGCCGAAACGGCAGCAGCCAGTTCCTTGGAGGGCATATGGCTTAGGATACGTGCATGGGCAATCGCCTGAGCAGGATCTACACGCGCACCGGCGATGACGGCACCACCGGCCTGGGCGATGGCACCCGTGTCGCGAAGGACAGCCCGCGCGTGGAGGCGTTCGGCACCGTGGATGAGCTCAACAGCGCCATCGGCGTACTGCTCGCGATCCCGGATCTTCCACCCGCCGTCTCCGCAGCGCTGACGGAAGTGCAGCACGAGCTCTTCGACCTCGGCGGGGAGCTGTGCATACCGGGGCACCGGGTCATCGCCGCCGAGCATGCCACGCGACTCGAGAGCTCGCTCGATGGGTTCAACGACGCCTTGCCGCCGCTGAAGGAGTTCATCCTTCCTGGCGGCGGGCCCGCGGCAGCCGCGTGCCACATGGCGCGGGCCATTGCCCGCCGGGCCGAGCGGCGCGTGTGGACCCTGTCGAGAAGTGAGGCGGTGAGCCCGGAGGCGGCCAAGTATCTCAACCGCCTGTCGGATCTGCTGTTCGTGCTGGCCCGGGTGCTCGCGCGGCACGAGCGCGGCACCGAGGTGCTCTGGCGCCACGACCGCAGCAAACCGCGGACCTAGCTCCGCGCGGCACCTCGCCGCACCCCATCCAGCAGCGCGCGGAAGCGTGCCCAGTCAAAGGCCGGGCCGGGATCGGTTTTGCGGCCGGGCGCGACATCGCTGTGCCCGACAATGGCCTGCGCCGACAGCGACTCGTATGCCGTGAGCAGCGCCGCGCTCAGCGCGGCGAGCGCGCCATACTGCGCATCAGTGTACGGAGCATCGTCAGTTCCTTCGAGCTCCACTCCGATCGAGAAGTCGTTGCAGGCGTTGCGGCCCTGGTAGGTCGACGGCCCGGCGTGCCAGGCGCGTTGGTCGAAGGGCACATACTGCACGAGCTCACCGTCACGGCGGATGAGCACATGTGCCGATACGCGGTGCGCGGCGATTCCGGCGAAGAAGGGGTGCGCGTCCG
>JAFAVO010000330.1 GCA_019242385.1 Gammaproteobacteria bacterium
GGCCCCAGTGCCGGTAGGCTTTCTCGATGCGCAGGCTGTTGAGCGCATGATAGCCCGCGAGACGCAGGCCGAAGGACTTGCCAGCCAGCATGATCTCGTCGTAGACCGACTGCGCGAACTCGCTCGGAATGTACAGCTCGTACCCGAGCTCGCCCACGTAAGTGATGCGGCTCGCGCGCACGCGTGCATAACCCAGATCGATCACCTGCGAAGTGGCGAACGGAAACGTGCCACCTGCAAGATCCGCATCGGTGAGCGTCGTGAGCAGCTCGCGGCTCCGCGGTCCCATGAGGCTCAGCACCGCGTAGGCTGAGGACACGTCCACCGCCTCGGCGCGCGCTCCCGGTGGAATGCTGCGCACCAGCCAATGGAAATCCCGCGTCTGCGTGGCGCACGAGGTGACGATCAGGAAGGTGTCCGCGGCTTCCCGGGTGACGGTGAGATCGGCCTCGATGCCACCACGGTCGTTGAGCCACTGGGTATACACGATCCTGCCGACCGGTACGTCGATGTCATTGGCACAGATGCGACCGAGCACGGCGGCCGCATCGGCACCCTTGAGGAGAAACTTGCCGAACGAGGACTGATCGAAGATGCCCACCTGCTCGCGCACGGCGCGGTGCTCTTCGGCTGAGTGCCCGAACCAGTTCTGGGGTCCGTAGCCGTACTCGTAGCGCGGCTCAGTGCCGGGCGCGGAGAACCAGTTGGCGCGCTCATAGCCGGCGACCTCGCCGAAGCAGGCACCGGCTGCGGCGAGACGGTCATGGAGTGCGGACTTGCGCACGCCGCGGGCCGTCTCCGGCTGACGAAATGGCCAGTGCATGGCGTAGAGCAATCCCAGCGACTCGACCGTGCGGTCGCGCAGATAGCGCCGGTTGCGCTGAAAGGGCGCGCAGCGGCGGATGTCGACATCCCACAGATCGAAGGGGGGATGGCCGTCCAGAATCCAGTCGGCGAGCACCTTGCCGGCACCCCCGGCGGACTGGATGCCGATCGAATTGAAGCCTGCCGCGACGTAGAAGCCCTGCAGCTCCGGGGTTTCACCGAGCAGATAGCGATCGTCCGGTGTGAAGCTCTCCGGTCCGTTGAAGAAGACCTGCACTCCGGCGGCTTCGAGCGCCGGCACCCGGCGCATCGCCTGCGCGAAGAGCGGCTCGATGTGGGCGAGGTCCGCCGGCAGCTGATCGAACGCGAAGCCCTGAGGAATGCCGCGCTCGCCCCAGGGCTTGGCACGTGGCTCGAACCACCCGACGAGCAGCTTGCCTGCGTCCTCCTTGAAATAGGAGCAGGCGTCGGCGTCGCGCAGCACCGGCAGCCCGGAAGCGAGGCCGGCGATGGGCTGCGTGACGATGTAGAAGTGCTCCGCCGCATGCAGCGGTACGCTCACATCGACCCAGCCAGCAACCTCCCGTGCCCACATGCCGGCGCAATTCACCACGACATCCGCGCGGACCTCGCCGTGGTCCGTGGCCACACCTCTCACCCGTCCCCGATTCTTGTCGATGGCAGTGACTGCGACGCCCTCGAGAATGCGCACGCCGCCGGCGCGCGCGCCGCGCGCGAGCGCCTGTGTCGTGTCCACGGGATTAGTCTGTCCATCCTTGGGCAGGAACACCGCCCCCACGACGCCCTCGGTGGAGAGGAGCGGCCAACGCTCCTGCGCCGCTCCCGCGGAGAGCAGCTCCACCTCGAGTCCGAAGCAGCGCGCCATGGACGCGCCGCGTTTGAGCTCCTCCAGCCGCGCTGCGCTCGCCGCGACGGCGATCGAGCCGACCTGCCTGAAGCCTGTCGCCTGACCGGTCTCGCGCTCGAGGCCTTCGTACAGCTGCGTAGTGTATTGGGCGAGACGCGTCAGATTCTGCGTCGCACGCAGCTGTCCGACGAGCCCGGCGGCATGCCAGGTCGTGCCGCAGGTGAGCTTGCTGCGCTCAAGGAGCAGGGCATCCGCACAGCCGCGCTTGGCGAGGTGATAGGCAACGCTGCAGCCGACGATGCCGCCGCCGATGATCACGACGCTGGCGTGCGACGGAAGCTCTGGCACGGAGGTCTCGGGCTTCAACCCGCCGGTGCGCGCATATGCTCCCGCGGCAATCTCACAGGAAACTGCGCGCGGATCCGCTCATCGACCGCATCGGGCACATGGCTGGGAAAGTGCGCAGCGAGAATCTCGGCGACTTTGCGCGCGGCGCGCTCGGCGGCATCGAGTGCGCCCTGCTCGGTCCATTCGTTGGGACTCTTGCGATCACCGATGCTCGGATAGAGATATGCAGACTGCATCAGCCGCAGCGTCTGCTCGGACCCGAGGTAATGCCCCGGCCCCTCGAGGCAGACCTCGCGGATGGTATCGAAGGAGAGGCTGGCGTCGTCGACCTCGATGCCGCGGATGGTCCTCTGTGTCGCGCCGATGATGTCGTTATCGATGACGAGACTCTCGAGCGAGAAGCCAAGCAGACTTGCGTGCATCCCTGCGGACTCGTAGATCAGGTTCGCGCCGGCATTGCCGACGAGCGCATGACTGTAGGCCTTCTCCGCGCCCGACTGGGCATCGGGAAGCTTCGAGTCGGTCATGCCGGAGGCGGTGCCACCGGTCAGGTCGTAGTAATGCGCCATCTGCGCAGCGGCCGCCGAGAGCAGCGCCTGCTCCGGGCTGCCGCCGGACATGGCGCCGGTCCGCAGGTCCGACACGAAACACCAGGTGCCGAAGATCGCCGGTGCGCCCGGCTGCACGGCGTTCACGTAAACGAGTCCGGCGAGCACCTCGGCCACCTCCTGCGCCAGCGCTCCGGCGAGTGCGGCCGGAGCCGTGGCGCCCGCCTGTCCTGCCGAGAGCAGAAGTACCGGCATGCCACCGAGTGCGGCCACCTCCAGACAGCGGCAGGCATCGGTCGCGAACTTCATCGGCGGCACCACGAAGCAGTTGGACTGACTCACGAAGGGTCGCGCGCGCCACTTGTCCTCACCGCCTGCCACCTGGTGCAGCATCTCGAGCGAGCGCGTCACGTGCAGCGGCTGGACCCAGCTCGTTCCCACGTGCTTGGTGGTCGAAGACACCGAGGCATAGCAGGTGTTGAAGTCCATCTCGTAGGGATCGGGGACGTCGCGCGGCACGACCGTGCGCTGAAAGAAATGAATGTGCTCCATGGCATCGACGATGCGCCCGCAGTCGAACAGGTCGCGAATCCGGGATTCGCGATAGCTGCCGGTGCGCGCATCGACCATATTGACCGCAGCGCCCGCGGTGCCGAAGTAGACTTTCTGCCCCCAGGGCTCCATGTCGTGGCGTGGATCCTGGCCGTGCAGCACGAAATGGCGTGCGGCGCGGGCCACCGTGTCCTCCACCAGCGCGCTGGGGAAAAGGATGCGCCCCTGCTCGCTCAGGGTACAGCCCGCCTTCGTCAGGTACTCGACGCCGGAGGATGGCGCGTCGGCCAGGCCGACCTCCGCCAGCAGCCGCAGCGCCGTGCGGTGGATCTTGATCAGGTCCGGCTCAGTGAGTGGCCGATAGCGCCCGCTTGTCATCCCCGGGTGCACGGGCTTCAGATCGTCGGGCAGCGGAGCGGTGCGCATGGCCCGCCGGGCGTCGCGGGTCGGTCCGGGGCGTCGGCAGGCTCGGTTGGTTTCCGTCATCCTCCGGATGATATTGCAGCATCGTGCCCGCCGCACCACAGGTGCGCAAAGGCAGGCGAGGGCCAGTCAGCGGCCAGCGCAGTCAGCGGACATTACTCACGGCTGGCGGGGGGGGTCCTTGAACATCGGATCCCTGGCGAGCTGCCGCACCTGCATCGAGATGCGTCGAGTCTGCTGAGCCTGCGCGGCGAGTTGCGCGGCCGCATCGCCGTTGCCCTCTGCCTGGGCGCTCTTCTCGAGCTCACCTAACAGCATCTCGCGCTCCTCGAGCTGCGCCAATGCGGTCCAAAGCACTTGCTCGATTTCCGGCAGGCCATCGGCCGCGAGCGCCGCGGCGGTAAATCCATGGCCGGTGTGACAGCGGAAGCGCTTCGTGGATCCCTCCTCGATGGCCACCATCGAGCCGTGACACTCGGGACAGGTGTAGAAGGAGGGTGCGCCGAGGGAGCGCACGTTGCTCTCGAGACCGTTGTCCCCCAGAGCAATCCGGTTTTCGATCTCAAGGTTTCGGCTCGTCATACCCCCCTCCATAAGGGAGAGTTCCTCGCGGGTCAGGGACTGCAAAACCGCCGGCAACTCGGCGAGCGGCACGCTGTAGTCGACGGCAACGTGCTGCGCAGCGCTCATGGGCATGGACGGATACTCGGCGTCCTGGGGGGATTGGACGATCGCCATCCCCCCACGGTCTTTGATGGCCCAGAGACCGGCGGTGCCATCGTCCAGCATGCCGGTGAGCACCACGCCGATGAGCCGCGGTCCCGAAGAGAATGCCGCGGACCTGAAGAGTACGTCGATGGAAGGCCTGGAGCGGCTTTCCCGCGGGCCGCGCGACAGGCGGATTCGCCTGCCCTCGACCATGAGGTGTCGATCGGGCACCGCAACGTAGATCCGGTTGGGGAGGATGCGCTCGCCATCCACCGCCGCGGCTGCCGGCAGTCCGCCCGCAGCATTCAGTCGCTCGGCCAGATGACTGTCCGCGTAGGGCGGCATGTGCAGGACGACGAGCACCGCGGCGGGGAAGTCGGGCGGCAGTCGGGCCGCTACCCGGATCAAGGCATCAACGCCTCCTGCGGAAGCGCCGATGACGACCAGGTCACGATGAGCCATGTGTTTGCTCCTGCCACCCGCCCAGGCCAGGTGCAGCGTGTGAAGATCGATGCGCTCCGTTATTGAAGCGTCGCGCCCGGCTTGAGGACGACCTTGGTCACCTCGTTCTGCTGCTCCTTGAACATCCGGTAGCCCTGCGGTGCCTCCTCGAGCGGCAGCCGATGGCTGATGAGAAAGGTCGTATCCAACTCATCATTCAGAACCATGTCGAGGAGCTTCGCGGAGTAGCGCTGCACGTGGGTCTGCCCGGTCTTGACGGACAACCCCTTCTCCATGAGTGCTCCGATGGGAAACTTGTCGGCTACCCCGCCGTACACTCCAGGCATCGAGATCCGGCCACCCTTGCGGCAGGCGAGGATGACCTGACGCAGCCCGTGAATCCGGTCGGTGACCAGGCTGAGTGCCGCCTTCGCCTTATCGAGTACGTTGTCCGCGCTGTATCCATGGCTTTCCAGGCCGACCGCGTCGATACAGGCGTCCGGCCCGATGCCACCGGTCATCTCCAGCAGCGCCTCGCGCACGTTGACCTCGTCGAAGTTGATGACCTGCGCGCCGCACTGCTTGGCAAGGTCGAGGCGGTGCGGGTAGTGATCGATAGCGATCACCTGGGCGGCGCCCTGTGCAAAGGCGCTCGCGACCGCGAACAGGCCTACGGGCCCACAGCCCCACACCGCCACGGTGTCGTCGGGTTGGATCTCGCAGTTCTCCGCCGCCATCCAGCCGGTCGGCAGGATGTCGGAGAGAAACAGGACCTTCTCGTCCTCGACATCGGGCGGGACCACGATCGGTCCGACGTCGGCATAGGGCACGCGCACATACTCCGCCTGACCGCCCGCGTAGCCGCCGGTGAGGTGCGAATAGCCGAAGGCGCCGGTCATG
This sequence comes from Gammaproteobacteria bacterium, assembly GCA_019242385.1. Classification (GTDB taxonomy): domain Bacteria; phylum Pseudomonadota; class Gammaproteobacteria; order Steroidobacterales; family Steroidobacteraceae; genus 13-2-20CM-66-19. The sequence goes on from JAFAVO010000330.1 coordinate 5,614, forward strand.
GCATAGCCGTACAGCAGCTCGGACATGTAGGCCGTTTCGGCGGGATTGGAGTTGTCGCAGGCGGAGAACTGCTGCCGCCGGCAGAAAAAGCACTGACCGCAGGCGATGACGAACGGTACCACCACCTTCTGCCCGATCCTGAGCTTGCGGTTCCGGCGGCCCACGGCAACGACCTCACCCATGAACTCATGGCCAAGGATGTCGCCGGATTTCAGCGTCGGAATGTAATGGTCATACAGGTGCAGATCGGATCCGCAGATGGCGGTCGAGGTGACCCTGACGATGGCGTCGCGCGGGTTGACGATTTCCGGATCTGGCACCGTGTCCATGCGCACGTCGTGCTTACCATGCCAGGTGAGAGCTCGCATGTGGGTGCTCCTCGTTACGCGCGCGGCGCCGCCTGTGGGGGCTGCGCCGTGGGGATCTCGCCAGTCTCCATGAGCTGCTTGAAGCGGCGCAGATCCTGACGGGCCTGGATCTTCGGCTCGCGGTGAAAGAGCTTGGCGAGCAGCCGTCCCACCTCCCCGGCGGGCGGATCGTAGGCGATCGTGACCGTCACGAAGGTGCCGCGCCCGGTCGGAGAGTCGCGAAACTCCACCGCACCGCTGTTGCGCACGTCCGCCCCCTCGAGAGAGGTCCAGGCAATGCGCTCATCGGGCACATCCTCCGTGATCTCCGCATCCCACTCGACGCTGCGGCCGGCGGGGGCAGCGATCACCCAGTGCGAGCGCGTCGGAGTCTGGATCTCCACGCTCTGGACGTTCTCCATGAATGCCGGCAGATGGCTGAAGTCGCGCCAGAACGCGTACAACTCGGCACGTGGCCGGCCGATGCAGACCGTGTGGCCGAGAAGCGCATCATCGCTACGCGCATCGAGTCCCGCGGCAGCCGCGTCGGCGCGCCTGGCCGCGGACAGCGGGGCGTCATCATGAGCGGTGCGGGTGATCTGATCCGCCATCGATCTCTCCTCCTGCGCGCAATATCGGCAGCCTGACACGCGCGCAGCGCGCAGCAGTCATCGGGTGCGCACTAGCGGTGTAGGCGAGTCCCTATATGGAAGACCCGATGAGGCTCCGGCTGGAGCACGGGCCGAAGCTGCACCACGTGCGGTGTTGTCGGCCACTTCTTGCCCGCAGATGGGACGTCCGGGGCTGTGAGCGAGCCTCCGGAGCGCGTCTGCTACGCGGCGAGCCCAAGGAATGCGTGAGGTGCCCCGTGAACAGCGTAGTTCGTCCGCTCGCCGTCGTAACCGGCGCATCGACCGGCATCGGCCTGGAACTGGCCCGGCTGTGTGCCGAAAACAATTTCGACCTGGTCATCGCGGCAGATGAGCCGCGGATCCACGAGGCCGCGGCCGAGCTGCGCGGCCGCGGCATCGAATGCACTCCGGTGGAATGCGACCTTGCAACCCGCGAGGGGGTGGCGGAGCTGA
>JAFAVO010000266.1 GCA_019242385.1 Gammaproteobacteria bacterium
GGGTGCTGTCGATGGTCGATGGGGTGCTGCTGCTCGTCGATGCGGTCGAGGGACCCATGCCGCAGACGCGCTTCGTCACGCGCAAGGCCCTGGCGCAGGGCCTGAAGGCGATCGTGGTGGTGAACAAGATCGACCGCCCGGGCAGCCGCCCGGCGTGGGTGATCGATCAGACCTTCGACCTGTTCGACAAGCTCGGCGCCAATGATGCGCAGCTCGACTTTCCGGTGATCTACACCTCGGCGCTGCAGGGCTGGGCGAGCACCGACTACACCGAGCGGCGCCCCGACATGTCGGCGCTGTTCGAGGCCATCCTCACCCACGTGCCGCCGCCCGCGGCGCACGCGGAGCGGCCGCTGCAGCTGCAGATCTCGACACTCGATTTCAACTCCTACGTCGGCCGCATCGGCATCGGCCGCATCCGCTGCGGGAGCCTGCGGCCCGGGGAGAATGTCGCGCTGCGCTTCGGCAGCGAGGATCGCGGCCTGGGGCGCATCGGCCAGGTGCTCACCTTCGAGGGGCTCGAGCGCCGGCCGGTGGCCGAGGCTGCCGCCGGGGATATCGTCGCCGTCACCGGCATCGATGAGGTCAATATTGGCCTCACGCTCTGCGATCCCGACTACCCCGAGGGGCTGCCGCCCATCCGGGTCGATGAGCCGACGCTCGCCATGAACTTCCAGGTCAACACCTCCCCGCTCGCCGGGCGCGAGGGCAAGTTCGTCACCAGCCGGCAGCTGCGCGAGCGGCTGTACCGCGAGCTGCAGAGCAATGTGGCGCTGCGCGTGGAGGACACCGAGGAGACCGATGTGCTGCGCGTCTCCGGACGCGGTGAGCTGCACCTGACGATCCTGATCGAGAACATGCGCCGCGAAGGCTACGAGCTCGCCGTGTCACGGCCGCAGGTGCTGACGCGCATCGTCGAGGGCGAGGTGCACGAGCCCTGGGAGGCACTGACGGTGGACGTCGAGGACACGCACCAGGGTGCGGTCATGGCGGCTCTCGGCGAGCGCCGCGCCGAGCTCATCGACATGCGCCATGACGCCCAGGGGCGGGTGCGCCTCGAGTATCGCGTCCCGGCCCGCGGACTGATCGGTTTCCAGGGCGAATTCATGACTCTCACCCGCGGCACCGGTCTCATGAGCCACATCTTCGATGGCTTCGCACCGGTGAGCGGTGCGATCCCCGAGCGTCACAACGGGGTGCTGGTGAGCAACGAGAACGGCGAGGCGGTCGCCTACGCGCTCTTCAACCTGCAGGAGCGCGGGCGTCTCTTCGTCGGCCCCGGCGAGCGGCTGTACGAGGGCATGATCATCGGCATTCACAGCCGTGACAATGACCTGGTGGTGAATCCCATCAAGACCAAGAAGCTCACCAACATCCGTGCCGCGGGCAAGGACGATGCCATCCTGCTCACACCGCCCGTGCCGCTCACCCTCGAGTACGCGGTCGAGTTCATCGCCGATGACGAGCTGGTCGAGGTGACCCCCGCCTCGATCCGCATCCGCAAGCGCTTCCTCAAGGAGCAGGACCGCAAGCGCGCCGCGCGCAGCGAAGCCGCGGCGACGACCAGCGCCTAGCGCGGGCCACCGGGATCGGTGCGCTACACCTCGCGGGGGCGCGAGATGCCGATGAAGCTGAGAAACTCCGTGCGCGTGCGCGCATCGCTGCGGAACGTGCCGGTCATGCGGCTGGTGACCATGGACACTCCGCGCTTGTGCACGCCGCGGGTCGTCATGCACTCGTGCACGGCATCGACCACCACTCCGACCCCCCGTGGCCGCAGCACCTGGGTGATGCAGTCGGCGATCTGCGCGGTCAGGTTCTCCTGCACCTGGAAGCGCCGCGCATAGCCATCCACGACCCGCACCAGCTTGCTGATGCCAACGACCTTGTCGGCGGGCAGGTAGCCGATGTGCACACGACCGATGATGGGCGCCATGTGGTGCTCGCAATGGGACTCGAAGGAGATGTCGCGTAGCACGATCATCTCATCGTAGCCGCCCACCTCCTCGAAAGTGCGCCGCAGGTACGCGGCGGGATCTATCTGGTACCCGGAGAACCAGTCGCGGTAGGCATCGACGACCCGTTGCGGCGTGTCACGCAGGCCTTCGCGGTCCGGATCTTCTCCGGCCCAACTCAAGAGGGTGCGCACCGCCTGTTCGGCTGCGCGTCGTGATGCCTTCGCGCTTGACCTCGCCATCCTCACTCTCCCTCGCGCTCTCCGCGGAGTGTAGCGTGCGGCGGGCGCTCAGGTCAGGAAGTGCGCCATGGCGTAGGTGAGCAGCAGGCTGCAGGAACCGACGAGTGTCGCGACCACGAATCCGGAGAGGAGCGGGCGCCAGCCGATGCGCCACATGTCGGTGAAGGACACCGACAGGCCCACGGCCGTCATGCCGCAGGTGAGGAACAGGTCCGAGGCGGTGTAGCCGGTGTTGATGAGCGCAGGCCATACCGCAGACGCCCCGGCGATGGCATCGCCGGCGGTGCGCACCAGGATGAACCCGATGAAGGCGAGCACGAACAAGGGCACGAGCGGCGTTCTTGTTGTCGTCTCCGTGGCGGCATCCCGTGCGGCACCGGTGTGCATCGGCTCGAGGGAGCGAGGCTCGCCGGCGCGCTCCGCCTCACGCCTCGCCCACCAGGCAGCGGCCGGCAGCAGCACCGCGATCGAGAGGTTGCGCAGCAGCTTGGCGACGCTCGCCGCGGCGAGTGCGGCCGGTGCGGACGCCTGCTGCGAGTAGATGAGCGCCGCGCCGATGACCTGCGAGGTGTCGTGAATAGCGGTGCCGAGGAAGATCCCGGCATGGGTGGGCGATGCGGCCAGGAAGTGCCCCGCCACCCATGGATAGCAGAGCATGGCGATGCAGCCGAAGAGCACCACGCAGGTGACGGCGAACGCGGTCTCGGCATGGCGCGCCCGGATGACCGGAGACATGGCGACGACGGCGGTACAGCCGCACACCGCGGTGCCGATCGCGAGCAGCAGCCCGAGGCGCCGGGGCACGGCGAGCGCCCGCGCAATCGCAAGGCCGGCGAGGAGCGCCACGGTGAGGCAGGAGATGGCGACGGGAAGCGCCGTGAGGGCGATCGCGGTGGCACCCGCCAGCGTGAGCCTCAGGCCCACGAGCGCGATGCCGACCCGCAGCAGCCGGTGCATGGTCCAGGCGAGTCCGCTCGTCGCCCAGCCGGGCACTCCAACACTGTTGCGCCACAGCATGCCGAGCAGCACCGCGCACATGACCGGGCTCAGGGGGAATTTCGGCAGCCCGCCCACTCCGGCAGCGAACGCCTGAGCGAGCACACGCGCGAGGCTCGCGAGCGCGATGGCGAGTGCAAGACCCGGGGCCGCCCGGCGCAGCGCCACCCAGCCGGGAGCCCAACCCCGCCGCAGCGCCACTACAGCGGCAGCCGCTTCTCGCCCGTGATCGGGGGCAGTCTCACGCGCCGGTTGAGGACCATGCGGTCGTTGAGCTCGGCGATTGCGCGGCTGCCGGTGCGCACGAACAGGAAAGGCAGCAGGCCGTGCACCGCACACGCCAGCCCCGCGCCAACCATGCGCGCGCCGAAGTACATGGCCCGGAAGAGGTGCTCGCCGTAGCTCTCCCCGACCGAGGCCGGGTGCTCAGTGAAGGCGCGAATGAGATTCATGGCCCAATCTAGCCCCCAGGGAGCGCTACGCGGTTGCAAAGAGATGGCAAAGAGGAACCGGGTGCGCAACAATGTTGCGTGTGCAGCCGCTACCTCGAGACTGTCGTTTCAATGGATAAGCTGGACGCGAAAATCCTGGACCTGGTGCAGCACAACGGGGAGCTCACGGCGGCGGAGATTGCCGATCGTATCGGGCTCTCAAAAGCGCCGTGCTGGCGGCGTATCCAGAAGCTGCGCGAGGCGGGGGTGATCCGGCAGACGGTGAGTCTCCTCGATGCGCGCGCACTGAACGTCGGCACCACGGTATTCGTGACGCTGAAAACCGGCAATCACAGCGAGGCGTGGTTCGAGAAGTTCGTGCGCGCGGTGCGTGACATTCCGGAGGTGACCGAGATCCACCGCATGAGCGGGGATGTCGACTACCTCATCCGCATCGTAGTTCCGGACATCGACGCCTACGATGCGGTGTACAAACGCCTGATCGGCGCTGTGGATTTCCAGGATGTCAGCGCGAGTTTCGCTCTCGAGACGCTCAAGTACACGACCGCATTGCCGCTCTGCTATCTGAAGCCCGACTGAGGGCGCCGTCAGGGCGCGCGCTGCGGCAGGCCGGCCTCGGCCGCATTCTCATCGATGATTTGTTGGATGCGGGCGCGAATCTCGCTCGGGTCGATGTCGAAAGCACGGGTCGCGAGCACCGGCTCATCGCGCGGCGTCGGCGCCAGCTGCGGACCGGAGGTATCGCGCACGTCGACCGTCACGACGGTGGAAAGACCGATGCGCAGCGGATGGGCCGCGAGCTCGCCGGCATCGAGCGTGACGCGCACCGGTACTCGCTGTACCACCTTGATCCAGTTGCCGGTGGCATTCTGCGCCGGCAACAACGCGAAGGCGGAGCCGGTGCCCATGCCGAGGCCGGCGATCCGGCCGTGGTAAGTCACGTGGCCACCATAGAGGTCCGCCACCACGGTCGCTGCCTGTCCGATGCGCATGCGCCGCAGCTGCACCTCGCGAAAGTTGGCCTCGAGCCACAGCCGCCCGAGGGGCACGATGGCCATGAGGGGCGCGCCGGGAGCGATACGCTCACCGAGCTGCACGGTGCGCCGCGCCAGGTAACCGCGCACCGGAGCGCGCACGCTGGTGCGGACCAGCGCGAGCCAGGCGCGCTCGACCTGGGTGGCCGCGGCGCGCACCTCCGGATTGTCCGCAACGCCGGTGCGGCCGACGAGCGCGCTGCTCGCCGCGAGATTCTTCTCCGCCGCCACCAGCGCATCGCGCGCGCCCTTGAGTGCATCCTGCGCGTGGCCGAGCTCCTCGCCCGAGACCGCACCGCTCGCGGTGAGATTGCGGCGCCGATCGTAGTCCGCCTGGGCACGCGCGAGGTCGGCACGGCGCTGCGCAACCACGGCCTGCAGCTGATCGCGGTTCGCGAACACGGTGCGCGTCTGGCGCACGCTGCGCGCCAGCTGCTCCTCGGCATCCTGCAACGCGATGCGCGCATCGGTCGCATCGAGCCGCACCAGCTCCTGTCCGGCCTCGACCAGATCGGTCTCATCCGCACCGATCGAGACCACCGTACCGCTCACCTGCGACATGACATTCACCATGTCACCCGCGACGTAAGCGTCATCGGTGCTCTCGTAGAAGCGCGCGTACAGTAGCCACCAGGCGAGCCATACGAGCGCAGCGACCAGCACCGCGGCGCCGAGCACGAGCAGCCAACGGCGCCGGCGGTTCTGCAGCAGGCGTGTGACCGCACCCGGAGCGGTTTGCACCGAGACATCCATGCTTCAGCCCGCAGGTCGCCGGTAGCCGCCACCGAGTGCGCGCACCAGATCGACGCTGAAGGTGAGGCGGCGGGCCTCGAGCTCCGCGCCCAGGCCCTGCGCGGTGAGCACCTGGTTCTGACTGGAGAGCACGCTTAGATAGTTGTCGAGCCCGGCGCGATAGCGCTCGGTCGTCAGGTCGTAGGAGCGCTGCGCACTCGCGAGCGCCGACTGCTGCTCGCGCGTCTCCACCTCGAGCGCACGCCAGTTGGTCACCACGTCCGCCACTTCGCGCACCGCATCGAGCAGTGTCTGATTGTACTGTGATACCGACTGATCGACCTGCGCCTGGCGCGCGAGCAGCGCACCGCGCAGTGCACCGCGGTTGAACACCGGCAGCGACAGCGCAGCGCCCGCACCGAGGATGCGGTTGGCGGGCTCGAACACCTTGGTGAGATCGATGCTCTGGAAGCCGGCGAAGGCGGTCAGGTTCACGTTGGGATAGAAGTCCGCTTCCGCAGCCTTGACGGCATAGCCCGCGGACTCGACCTGCGCGCGCGCCGCCGCGACATCCGGACGCCGGCCGAGCAGATCGGCCGGCAGCACCGAGGGCAGCACGATCGCGGCGGGCGCTGCCAGTTGCGGACGCTTGAGCTGCGCGCCGCGGTCGGGACCGGCGCCGGCAAGATCAGCGAGTTGGTTGCGGGCCAGCGCAATGCTGCTTTCGACATAGGCCACTGCGGCGCGTGTCAACGCCACCTGGCCTTCCGACTGTTTCACGCGCGCATTGTTCTCGAGCCCGGCACCCACGCGCTGCTGCGTGAGCTCGAGCATGGACTGCTGCTGCCTGAGGTTGTCGTTGGTGACATCGAGCAGCGCATACTGCAGGTCGAGCTGGATGTAGGCCTGCACCACCGCCACCGCGAGCGCGAGGCGCGCGGCGGCGCGGTCGGCTTCGGCGGCGGCCACACCGGAGCGTGCCGCGGCGAGCAGCGCGCGGTTGCGCCCCCAGAAATCCAGATCCCAGCTGAAATCGGCCGCCGCCCGTCCGGTGTTGACGTAGCTGCCGCCAAAGGGCGGCGGGAACAGGTAATCCTCCGGGTAGCGCTGCCGGTCGGCCTCGGCGCTCACGGTCGCGCTCGGCAGCCGCGCGCCGCGCGCCGCGACCGCCTGCGCCTGGGCCGCGCGCAGGCGCGCCTGGGCCGTGGCGAGGCTCGGACTGCCGGCGAGCGCCTCGTCAGCCAACGCATCGAGCTGCGGATCGCCATAGCCGCGCCACCAGGCTTCTGCGGGCCAGGCGGAAGGCAGCGCCTGCGCATCCGCCAGCGTGCGATCGAGTTCCAGCTTCTGCGGCGCTATCTCCCGTGTGGGCTGCCAACCACCGCGGTCGACGCAGCCCGCGAGCAGCAGCGCCGGCCATAGCGCCGCCAGAGCATGACGTCTACTCACGACCTGCCGCCGCGCGCGAGCGTTGATGGTCGGCCTGCCACTGTCCGTTATCGATCATCCGCTGCAGGTAGCGCTTGAACGCCTCGATGTCGGGCGCGCTGAAGCCCGCCAGGTGCGCCTCGAGCACTCGGTTGCCCGCGGCCAGGAGGCGGGGTAACAGCGCACGGCCGGCCGGTGCCAGCCGCAGCAGGATCACGCGGCGGTCATCGCGGCCGCGCTCGCGGCGCACCAGCCCCTTCTCCTCGAGCCGGTCGAGGATGCGCGTCATGGCGCCGGTGTCGTAACGGTTGAGCCGGCAGAGGTCGGCCGCGCTGCGCGCCGCGCCCTGGCCCAGGTGCTTGAGCACGACAAAATGCGTGCTGTTCAAGCCGAAGCGGTCGAGCTCGGCGTCGAGACTGTTGAGGAGCGAGGCGCGCGCGCAGCTCATCAGCTGCCCGACGCTCAAGCCGTCTTCGGAGGGTTGCGCGGCGGCGCGCAGCCCGGCTGCGGTGGGCACCCTGCGACTCGCACGCACGGCTTGCTATCCTAGTGGCTGCTGCTCAGATTACTGCCTGCGATAATACTGCCTTGGCAACTATTTGTCCAGTAGAACGCCCGGCTCACCGCGTGCGCGGCCGGCTGCATCTTGGCTGCGCCGCTGCCGCGCTCGGCTGCGCGAGTGGGCTGTTGCTTGACGCCTGCAGTCACGCGGGACCGCCGCCCGCGCCGCCGCCGCCGCAGGTAGGTGTGGTCGTGGTGCATGCGCAGCCGGTGCCGCTCACGCGCAACCTGGTGGGGCGGCTTTCCGCCACCCGCTCGGCGGATGTGCGCGCGCGTGTCGCCGGGGTGCTGCTCAAGCGGCTGTATGTCGAGGGCTCGGACGTGAAAGCGGGCCAGCCGCTCTTCCAGATCGATCCCGCGCCGCTGCGCGCGGCACTCGATGGCGCGCTCGCCGCGCTCGCCCAGGCGCAGGCGAGCGCCACCAACGCGCACATCGCTGCCCAGCGCACGCGCGAGCTCGCCCCGAGCGGGCTCGTCTCGCGCTCCGATCTCGACAACGCCGAGGCGACCGAGCGCTCCACCGCCGCGGCGGTCGAGCAGGCGAAGGCGGCGGTGGGCACCGCACGCATCAACCTCGGCTACGCGACGGTGACGGCGCCGATTGCCGGACGCGCCGGACAGCAGGGTGTGACCGAGGGCGCACTCGTCGGCCAGGGCACCGCGACGCTCCTCACCACGGTCGACCAGATCGACCCGATCTACGTGAACTTCGATCAGCCGGCGGTGGACATCGAGCGGCTGCGGCGCGCCCAGGCGGCAGGCGATGTCACGCTCGCGCGCGGCAAGCAGGTCACCGTGCAGCTGACCCTCGCCGACGGCAGTCTCTATCCTCACAGCGGCACGCTCGATTTCCTCGATGTGAGTGTCGATCCCGCCACCGGCGCGGTCGCGTTGCGCGGCATCATCCCCAATCCCGACCATCAGCTGCTGCCCGGCATGTTCGTTGGCGTGCGGCTGAAGTCCGCCGAAGTGAACCGCGCCTTCCTCGTGCCGCAGGCCGGACTGCAGCGCGATGCCAAGGGCGCGTACGTGCTGGTCGCGGGCGGTGACGACAAGGTGGTGGAGAAGCGCGTGACCGTCGAGACGCTCGCGGGAGCCGACTGGATCGTCACCGCCGGGCTCGCCGATGGGGATCGGGTCATCGTCTCCGGCACGCAAAATGCGCGCCCGGGCGCCACCGTCGCTGCAGTCCCAGCGGAGACCGCACCCGAGAATGCCGCGGCGCCGACCGACATTGCCGCGCGCGCGCGTGCCGCAACGCACTAGGCCGCATGCCGCAGTTCTTCATCGACCGTCCGGTTTTCGCCTGGGTGCTCGCGATCCTCATCGCGCTCGGTGGCACGCTGGCACTGCTGCGGGTGCCGAGCGAGGCCTACCCGCAGATTGCGCCACCGCAGGTCGCGATTACCGCGTCCTACCCCGGCGCGAATGCTGCCACGGTGGAATCCACCGTCACGCAGGTCATCGAGCAGCAGCTCACGGGCATCGACAATCTCCTCTACTTCACCTCGCAATCCGCCTCCGACGGCTCCTCCACCATCACGCTCACCTTCGAGAACGGCACCAATCCGGATATCGCCGCGGTGCAGGCACAGAACCGCGTGTCGCTCGCCGAGCCGCGCCTGCCCGCAGAGGTCAATCAGCAGGGGATCCGCATCGCCAAGGTCGCTGCCGGGTTCCTCGGCGGAATCGGCCTGATCTCAGCCCCGGGGGGGCCGGGTCCCGAGGAGCTCAACAACATCGTCGCCTCGCGTGTGCTCGACACCATCCAGCGCGTTCCCGGGGTGGGCGCCGCCGTGCAGTTTGGCTCCGAGTACGCCATGCGCATCTGGCTGGATGCCGACAAGCTCAAGGCCTATAACCTCTCCGCTTCTGCGGTGCTCGCGGCCGTGCAGTCGCAGAATGCGCAGTTCGCTTCCGGCTCGATCGGAGCCTGGCCCGCGCTGCACGATCAGACCACCACCGCCACGGTGACCGCCGAGGGACGCTTCAGCTCGCCCGAGCAGTTCGAGGACATCCTGCTACGCACCGAGCCCAATGGCGCCTCGGTGCGTCTCAAGGATGTGGCGCGCGTCACGCTCGGCTCTGCGCAGTACGGCTTCGAGGACAGCATCGGCACGACGCCGATCGCCGCCTTCGGCATCCAGCTCGCTCCGGAGGCCAATGCGCTCGATGTCTCCAGGGCGGTCACCGAGAGAATGAACGCCATACAGGGCAGCTTTCCGCCGGGCGTGAAGTGGGTTTGGGCCTGGGACTCCACCCCGTTCATCCGGGTCGCGATCCGCGAGGTGCTCATCACCCTCATCGAGGCGGTCGTGCTGGTATTCCTCGTCATGCTGGTGTTCCTGCAGAACTTCCGCGCCACGCTCATCCCGACGCTGGTGGTGCCCGCGGCGCTGCTCGGCACGCTCATCGGCATCTATGCGGTCGGCTTCTCGATCAACCAGCTGTCGCTGTTTGCCATGGTGCTCGCGATCGGCATCGTGGTGGACGATGCCATCGTGGTGGTGGAGGCCGTCGATCGCATCATGCGCGAGGAGCATCTGCCACCGAAGGAGGCGACGCGCAAGGCGATGCACCAGATCACCGGTGCCATCGTGGCGATCACCTCGGTGCTCGCCGCCGTGTTCATCCCCAGCGCCCTGCAGACCGGCAGCACCGGGGTGATCTACCGGCAGTTTGCGCTCACCATTGCGCTGTCGATGGGCTTTTCGGCCCTGCTCGCGCTGTCCTTTACGCCAGCACTGTGCGCATCGCTGCTGCGGCCCGAGCATCTGAAGGGCAACGTAGTCTTCAACTGGTTCAACCGCGCGTTCGAGAGCACGCGCGCCGCGTACGTCCATCGGGTGTGGCAGTCGGTCGGTCACGTACCGCGCTGGATGGCGGCCTTCGCGGTCATGCTCGCGGTGGGGGCGTTGCTGTTCATCAAGCTGCCAGGCAGCTTCGTACCCGATGAGGACCAGGGCTACGCGCTCATCGATGTGCAGCTGCCGGCGGGGGCCAACCTGCCGCGCACCCGCGAGGTGATGCAGCACATCAACACGATCATCGAGCGCAGCCCGGACGTCGATTACGCCTTCCTGATCGTCGGCTCGAGCTTCACCGGCACCGGGGAGAATGCCGGCCGGGCGTTCGTGCACCTGAAACGCTGGGACCAACGTCCGCACACTGCGGCGCAGTTCATCGCGTGGGCGAACGCCACGCTGTCGCACGAGATCCACGACGCGCGGGTGTATGCGCTCAACCTGCCGACCGTGCGCGGCCTCGGCTTCTTCGGTGGCTTCGACATGTTCCTCGAGGACCGCGGCGGGCTCGGCCGCGAGGCATTGACCGCGGCGCAGGATACGCTCCTCGACAAAGCCGCCGCCAACACGCGCACCCTGAGCGGCGTGCGCGCCAACCTGCTGCCGCCCGCGCCGCAGTTACAGCTGACCGTCGATCGGGTGCAGGCCCAGTCGATGGGACTGTCCGCCAGCGACGTGTACACGGCACTGCAGCTGATGCTGGCGCCGGTCTACGCGAATGACTTCATCTACCAGGGACGCATACTGCGGGTGCTGCTGCAGGCGGATGCCCCCTGGCGCATGACACCCGAGGCGCTCGGCCACTTCTACGTCGCCGGCCGCGGCGGCAACATGATCCCGCTCGCCAACTTCGTGCGTGCCGACTGGGTCATGGGCTCGCCCACGCTCACGCGCTTCAATGGCTACGCGGCGGTGGAGATCACCGGTAACAACGCCCCGGGCCGCAGCTCAGGCGAAGCGATGCAGGCCATGCAGAGGATCGTCAGCGACAGCCTGCCACATGGCATTGGCAACGACTGGGCGGGGCAGTCGCTGCAGGAGCTGATCTCCGGTGCCCAGGCACCGATGCTGTTCGCGCTCTCGATCCTGGTGGTGTACCTGTGCCTCGCGGCGCTCTACGAGAGCTGGAGCGTTCCGGCGGCGGTGCTGATGGCCGTGCCGGTGGGACTCATCGGCACCGCAGTCGCCGCGCTGCTGCGCGGGCTGCCGAATGACGTCTTCTTCAAGGTCGGCCTCATCACCATCATCGGTCTCTCGGCGAAGAATGCCATCCTGATCGTCGAGTTCGCGGTCACCGCACAGCGTGCCGGCAAGAGCCTGCACGAGGGGGTGCTGGAAGCGGCACGGCTGCGCTTCCGCCCGATCCTCATGACCTCCTTCGCCTTCATCCTCGGGGTGTTCCCGATGGTCATCTCGACCGGCGCGGGCGCCAACGCGCGCCACGCCATCGGCACGGGGGTCGTCGGCGGTATGCTGAGCGCTGCGCTGCTCGGGGTCCTCATGATCCCGGTGTGTTATGTCGCCGTGCGTCGCCTGATGGGCGAGAAGCTCGATGCACCCGCAGCGCTCGCGGGTGCAGGAACGGTCCCCGGCCCGGCGCAGCGGCGCGAGGACTAAAGCACCCCAGGAAATTTCGCGCGCCCCGCACGAGCAGCAACCGCCGCTCAGCCAGACGCGAAATTTCCCGGGGGCCCCGCTAGTTCGGCGCGGCGCTGAACACATCCGCGCCGAACACCCGCAGATCCTGCTCCGCCGCGTAGCCGAGATAGGCAAGCCCGAAGATCGCTTCCACGGTGCGCAGCAGCGCGTAGTGATTGTAGGGCAGCGCGGAGACGGTGCCGGGCTTCACGAACCTCGACAGCACGACCGCGCCGACCCGACCCCCGCCTGGACCGCTGAAGCCCGGCGCGAAGCGCGCGCCCGGGAGCCGCTGCTCGCCGCAGCATGCACTCGAGCCCTCGGCCCCGGCGCCATCTGACTCATCGAAGGTGATGACGAGCATGCCATCGGCGCGGAAGGCCGGCGCGGCCTCGATCATGGGCACCCAGGTGCGCAGGAAGCGGTCGACCGCGGGAAGTCCGCCTCTGCCCCCATCGATGCAATGGACGTCGTGGCCATCGCTGCAGAGATTGGGAGTGATGAAAGTGTAGTTGGCGGTGGTGGAGGCGCTCGCCAGATCCTGCCGCAGGCGCTCGAGGTTGACCACGTGACTGTCGCAACGCGCCTGGTCATCGATGATCGCGTGGAAGTAGACGAACGGATTGTGCTTGGCGGCGTACTGATCGCCGCGGCTGGCAAGGTTGGTGGTTTCCGGCGCGCCGAGGCGAACGTGACCGCAGGTAGCCGGCTCGCGCGCCGGGTTCTTACCCATGTCCTCCATGTACGCGCGCCAGGTGAACCCTGCAGCCTCGAGCTGGTCGGGGAGCGAGCGGACGCTGCGCGGGTACACGCAACCCGATCCGTGCAGCTGGCCGTGCGCATCGAGCGCCGGTGCGCTCGGGCGGAAGTCGGCGTAGGTGCCGCAGTCGAGCTGCGTTGCGATGTTCGGCGCCTGACCGCTCACGAGTGCGATGTAGTTGCCGAGACTGGCGTGCCCGATCGCGTAGTACTGCGTGAGCAGCGCCCCGCGGGCCGGAAGCGTGCGCGCGAGGTAGGGAGCCGCAGAGTCCTTGCCGAAGGTGGCACCGTAGGACTGATTCTCGAGCACCAGGACGAACACGTGACGGATCGGTGGCAGGGGATCCGCCATGGCCGCCGCACCGAGCCCGAGCGCGAGCAGCATCGTTGCGCCCGCCGGCGCTCGAGCTGGCATTCAGACCTCGGATGTGGCGGGTGAGTTGGTGACGGGAACCAGCTGTGGCGTGCGCCGCAGCGCCCGCAGGAACAGGACTGCACACAGCACGGTGAGTCCCGCCGCGGTCAGGAACGCGGCGCCGGGGAAGTACACGCGCGCTGTGGGATCCGAGAAGCGGCTGAAGATCTGCGTGAGCAGCGGCGGTCCGATGATGGAGCTCAGACTGTAGAGCGAGGCCACCGCGCCCTGCAGCTCGCCCTGGGCGTTGGCCGGGATCTGCTGTGAGGCGAGCGCGTTCATCGAGGGATAGGTGAGCGCGAAGAAGAAGGTGGTGAGTCCCACCGCGTACATCATCCAGCCCTGCGTCGCGAGCGCGTAGCCGACATAGGCGAGAAATGCGGCCGCCATGCCGATGAGCGCCGCGCGCCGCTCGCCGCCGAGCCACGGCACCAGTACCCGGGTGAACACACCCTGTGCCAGCGCCATGAGCAGACCCACGAAGGCGAGCGAAGCACCGACCTGCCTGTCGGTCCAGTGAAACTTCTCGATGGTGTAGAAGGCCCAGGTGCTCGGCAACACCTGGTGGGCGAGCTGCCACAGCAGGAGCGCTCCGAGTGTAAGGAGGACCAGCGGGTACTGGCGCATCTGCCTCAAGGTCCCGAGCGGATTGGCTCGCGCCCACTGGAACGCCCGGCGCTTCTCGAGCGGCAGCGACTCGGGCAGGACGAAGCAACCGAGCGCGAAGTTGACGAGCGCGAGCGTACCAGCGGCGAAGAACGGCGCGCGCGGACCAAAGCTGCCGAGCAGACCGCCGATCGCCGGCCCGAGGATGAAGCCGATGCCGAACGCTGCGCTCATCAGGCCGAAATTCTGGGCGCGGCGCTCCGGCGGGGTGATGTCGGCGACATAGGCGTAGGCGGGTGTGAAGGAGGCGCCGGCCACACCGGCGATGGTGCGGCCGAGGAACAGCCAGCCGATGGTCGGCGCGAGCCCCATGATGAAATAGTCGACGCCCAGTGACAGCACCGCGTAGAGCAACACCGGGCGGCGGCCGAAGCGATCGCTGAGATTGCCGAGCACCGGTGCGCAGAAGAACTGCACCAGCGCATAGACGAACCCCAATGCGCCACCGAAACGGGCCGCACGGTCGATACCGACCCCGGTCAGCTCCATGATGAGCCGCGGCAGCACCGGCATGATGATGCCGAAGCCGATCGCGTCGACCAGCACCAGGACGAAAATGAACAGCAGGGCGCCGCGGCTGGCTTTACGCTCGCTCACCGATCCTCCTCGGGGGAGGCGCTATCTTATACGATGCGCCGCGTGCGTAAGCGCCGCGCTCATCGCACGCGCGCGCCGCCCTGCCGCCTCAGGCCGCCCTGCGTGCGAACAACAGCACCGCGGCGGAGGTGGTGACCAAGGCGATCTCGAGCAACCGCACCATGTCCTGGGCCAGGGAATGGAACGAGGCGCCCTTGAGGAACAAACCCTGCATGAGGCGCAGCATGTGCGCGAGCGGATTGATGTTCGTGATGAACTGCAGCCACCAGGGCATGTTCTCCACCGGCGTCGCAAAGCCCGAGAGCAGCGCGAAGGGCACCAGCACGGCGAAGGCCCCCAGAAAGGCCTGTTGCTGGGTGTACACGAGCGAGGAGATGAAGAGGCCCACCCCCGCGCACGCCAGCGCGAAGGTGAGCACCGCGGCGTAGAGCAGCAGCAGGCTGCCGCGAAAGGGCACGCTGTAGACCAGCGTGACGATCAACAGGTACAAGGTCGCCTGCACTGCCGCCACCAGCAGCGGCGGCAGGAGCTTCCCCAGGGCGATCTCCACGGGCGTCGCCGGCGACACCAGCGTCTGATCGAAGGTGCCGAGCTCGCGCTCGCGCGCCACCGACAGCCCCGTGATCATGAGCGCGACACCGAGACTGAGCATGCCGACCAGGTTCGGCAGCATGTACCAGCGGTACTCGAGGTTGGGATTGAACCAGTCGGTCATGACCACTTCGGCCTTCGGCAGCGTTGGCGCCGCGACCGCCGCACCGGGCTGCGGCGCGCCGCCACCGCCGGTCATCGCGCCGGACACGATCAGGCTCACGTACTGCGCGGCGATCTGCGCGGCATTCGAGCGCCGTCCATCGAGCAGCAGCTGCACGCTGGTCGGCCGCCCGGCGGCGAGATCGGCGGAGAAGCCACTCTGCAGCACCAGGATGCCGATCACCCGCTCGCGCTCGAGGGCATCCCCGGCGACCGCCAGCTCGGGGAAGAGCGGCAAGGCGGTGAAGCTGCGCGAGCCGCGCAGCCGCTGCAGCACCTCGGCGGCATAGGGGCCGCGATCGAGATCCACGATGCCGAGGTGGATGTTCTTCACCTCCATGGTGGCCGCCGAAGAGAAGATGAAGAGCTGCAGGATCGGCGGGAGGATCAGGGAGAAACGTGCGCGCGGATCGCGCAACATGGTGATCAGCTCCTTCCTGATGATCGCCAGCAGCCGTTGCAGCACCGGGCACCTTCCCTCAGTCGATCCGCTTGTGCAGCCGCCGCCAGGTGAGGCCGAAGAACAGCGCGCCGACCGCGAGCATGAACACCATGTTGGGAATGAGCACCGCCCAGACATCACCCGCCAGGAACACCGTCTGCAGCGAGATGTTCATGTAGCGCGCCGGGATGAGATAGGTGAGCGGCCGCAGCCAGCCCGGCATCGAGTTGATGTCGAACAGGAACCCCGAGAGCATCATCGCCGGCAGGTAGCCGGTCATCAGTCCGAGCTGCGCCGCCGCCATCTGCGTCTTCATGGCGACCGAGATGAAAAGACCCTGACCGAGCGCCGGCACAAGGAACGCGGCGGACACGAGGCCGAGGGCGAGCGTCGAGCCGCGCAGCGGCAGGCGAAACAGCAACAGCGCGGTCAGCACGCACACCGCCATCGACACCATGGCGAGCAGGAAGTACGGCAGGGTCTTGCCGATCAGGATCTGTCCGCGCGTCAGCGGCGTTGCGTACAGCGCCTCGAGCGTGCCGCGCTCGTATTCGCGCGCAATCACCAGCGAGGTGAGCAAGGTGCCGAGCAGCGTCATGATGACGGTCATCGAGCCGGGGATCAGGAACCAGCGGCTCTCGGCGTTAGGGTTGTACCAGTAGCGTGCCTCGACGCTCACCGCCGGGGTGACCGGTGCGCCCTCCTGCATGGCGCGGTCGGCGAGAAAATTGCTCCACAGCGCACTCATGTAGCCGTGCACGAAGTTCGCCGTGTTGGGCTCTGCGCCATCGACCAGGACCTGCAGCTGCGCGGTCGTGTCCTCGGCGTGCAGCATGCGGCCGAACTGCGCCGGTATGACCACCACCGCCTTGACGCTCTGGTCCTGCAGCAGTTGCTCACCGCTGCGCCGGTCGACCGCCGGCACCACCAGGAACCAGCGCGAGTGGCTGAGCGCCGCGGCGAGATCCTGCGCGTCCCGGCCATCGTCCTCGCGCACCACCGCGATCTTCACCACCGTGGTGTCGAGTGAGATGCCGTAACCGAACAGGAACAGAAAGGTGAGCGGCAGGACCACCGCGATGATCCAGCTCGAAGGATCGCGGGTAACCTGCTTGGCCTCCTTCATCATCACGGCGCCGAGCTGCTGCCACCACGAGCGCAGGCGTGCGCGCCGCAGGTCCGAGTCCGTCGCCGCGCTGGCGTTCACGCGGCCTCCGCTTCGACCAGCGCGATGAACGCATCTTCGAGAGTGGGCTCGGGCTGCCGCGCGCTGCGCACCCGCGCCTTGAGCTCATCCGGAGTGCCCTCGGCGACCTTGCGGCCGCGCCAGATGAGGCCGATGCGGTCGCAGTACTCGGCCTCCTCCATGAAGTGGGTGGTCACCAGCACCGCCACGCCGCGCGTGGTGAGCGCATTGATGTGGTGCCAGAACTCGCGGCGCATGAGCGGGTCGACGCCGCTGGTCGGCTCATCGAGGAACAGCACCGCCGGTGCGTGCAGCGTGGCGCAGGCGAGCGCCAGGCGCTGCTTGAAGCCGAGCGGCAGGAGCGCGGCGTTGCTGTGCAGATGCGGCGCCAGCTCGAACATCTCGATCATCGCCGGCACGCGCTCGCGCTTGGCGGCGCGCGACAGGCCGTAGATGTCGGCGAAGTAGTCGAGGTTCTGTCCCACCGACAAGTCGCCGTACAGCGAGAACTTCTGCGCCATGTAGCCGAGCCGCGCGCGCGCGCGGCTGGCTGCGTGCAGCAGATTGACTCCGGCGACGCTCGCATCGCCCCCGCTTGGCCGCAGCAGCCCACAGAGCATGCGGAAGGTCGTGGACTTGCCCGCACCGTTTGGCCCGAGGAGGCCATAGATCTCCCCGGCGCGCACCTCGAAGCCGACGTGATCGGCGGCGAGGAAGTCCCCGAAGCGGCGCGTCAGGTCCACGGCGCGCACCAGCGCACCCGCAGGTTCTGCTGCCGCCGCGCTCTGCACGGGCCAGCCGCGAGCGAGCAGACTCTCGCCTTTACGTGGCCCGCCGAGCAGCTCGACGTACGCGTCCTCGAGTCGCGGCTCGACCGGCTGATAGCGCGGGTCCGCGAACTCCGCCTCGCGGTGCGGTCTGGCGACCAGGCGTACGCTCGACCCCTGGATCACGGCATCGAGCACGGCTTCGCGCGCGAGCTCCTGCTCGGCGAGCTGCCGCGCCTCACCCGCGAGCGTGCGCCGGCGGAACACGCGTCCGCGCACCCGCTCGCTGAGCTGCCGCGGCGGACCGTCGTACAGCAGCCGTCCGCGGTCGAGCAGCCAGATGTGCGCGCAGCGCTCGGCCTCCTCCAGGTACGCCGTCGACCACAATACGGTGACACCGCCGGCCACCAGCTCGCTCACCATGCGCCACAGCTCGCGCCGCGAGAGCGGATCGACGCCGACCCCGGGCTCATCGAGCAGCAGCAGCCGCGGTGAGCCGAGCAGCGCACACGCCAGGCCGAGTTTCTGCTTCATGCCGCCCGAGAGCTGGCCGGCGAGCCTCGCGGTGAAGCGCGTGAGATCGGTGAAGCGCAACAGCTCCTCGAAGCGCTGCGCGCGCGTGTCTGCATCGAGCGCGCGCAGACTGGCATAGAGGCTCAAGTTATCGAGCACCGAGAGATCCTCGTACAGCCCGAAGCGCTGCGGCATGTAGCCGATCTGCGCCTGCGTGGTGCCGCCTTCGGCGCTCGGCCTGTGCCCGAGCACTTCCACCGAGCCTGTGCTCGGCTCCATGAGTCCCGCCAGCAGCCGGATCAGCGTCGTCTTGCCGGCGCCATCGGGCCCGAGGAGTCCTAGGATCTTGCCGGCCGGCAGCTGCGCGGTGATGCCATCGAGGGCCCGCGTCGCGCCGAAGCTCTTCACGAGCGAGCTCGCCCGGGCCGCCGGCTGCGCAGGCGCTGTAGCGGCGCTCGCACTCGGGTCCGGCGCACTCATGGGAGCAGGTCCGCTCGACTCAATGCGCCGCGGCGGACGCAGCGGCGATGAGCACCGTGACCGGCATCCCCTGACGGAAGACATTGTCAGGATCGCTCGCGACCACGCGGATGCGGTACACGAGGTCATCGCGCACCTGCTCGGTCTGCACGGTTTTCGGAGTGAACTCCGCCTCGGGTGAGATGAAGCCGACCGTCCCGGCATAGCGTCTGCCGGGCATGGAATCGATGGTCACTGACACCTGCATGCCGGGCTTGATACGCCCGAGCCGCGGCTGCGGCACATAGGCGCGGATCCAGACCGGATCGTTGAGGGTGAGCGTGTACACCGTCTGACCGGCCTGCACGATGGCGCCGAGCTCGCGCGCCCGTACCGAGATGATACCGTTGCTCGGAGCGAGCAGCGTCGCGTCCGCGAGTGCCGTCTGCGCCTTCTCGAGACGCGCCTGCGCCGCCGCCAGCATCGCCTCCTGTGCCTCGATATCCTCGATACGCGAGCCGCGCAGCTCGAGAGTGAGCTGCTCGCGCGCGGCGGCGAGCGCCGCTTCGCTCATGTGCACGCGCGCCTGCGCGTCATCGATCTGCTGGTGGGTGACCAGGCCTGCCGCCACCAGCTGCTGTTGGCGGGTGAGCGTCACACGGGCATTCTCCAGGTCCGCGGCGCGCTGCGCGACGGTGGCTCGCGCCTGGCCGACCTCCTCCACACGGAACCCGCGCCGGGTCTTGTCGAGTTGCGCCTGCGCCTGCGCAACCTCCGCATCCGCGCTGTCCACGTCGGTCTTGAAAGGTACCGGGTCGAGCTCCGCGAGCACCTGTCCCGCAGCCACCTGGTCACCCTCCTGCACCTTCACTGCGGAGATGCGCCCGCTCACGCGAAAGGCGAGCTCGACCTGGTGCACATCGACGTTGCCCGAGAGCGAGAATGGCCCCGCAGGGTCATAGGCTCCGTGTTGCCGCCACCAATAAATCGCGAGCAAAGCGAGCAGCACGATGAGCGCGAGCGCCCCGATCAGCACAGTGCGGCGTGGACGGCGGCCGGCCCTCTGTAACAGGGTGTCGGGTGTTGTGGTGGTGGTGTCGTTCACCGCATTCCCTCGGCGAGAGGGCTATTGTGCTTGCAATTCCGGCCGGGCGCGCAGTCCGGCCGCCAACGGCTGCAGAATTAAGGTTGCCGCGCCAACTTCGGGGCGCGCAGCCAACCCCAGAGCCAGAACACCGGAACCCCGGCAAGTATCAGCCCGAAGAGCCTGCCGGTGTCATGGGGCTCGGTGATCAGGGCATTGAGCACCATATAGAGCGAGGCGAGCACGAATATCAGCGGCACGATGGGATAGCCCCATACCCGATAGGGACGCGGCAAATCGGCACGGCGCACTCGCAGCACGAACACCGCCGCGACAGCGAGCGTATAGAAGGGCCAGATCCCGAGGACGAACTTATCGGCAAGCTGGGCAAAGTCGTTGACCAGGACGTAGACTACGCCGAGTGCCGTGGCGAGCCAGATCGCGACCGAGGGGCTCTCGAAGCGCGGCGACACGCGCGCCACGGCGCGAAAGAACAGCCCGCGATCGGCCATGGCAAAGAAGATCCGCGAGCCGGTCATCATCGAGGCGTTCAGTCCGCTGAAGGCCGAAATCACCACGGCCGCGGCGGTCACCGCCGCGCCCGCTCCGCCTAACAGCGGAATGCGCTGCGCGACCGTGGCCGCGATGAGCTTCTCACCCGCCATCTGGGCGGGTGCGAGCGCATACATGAAGCCGACGTTCACGACCAGGTAGACCAGCATGACGCAGGCGGCCCCGGCGATGAGCGCACGCGGCAGGTTGCGCTGCGGATTGCTGATCTCACCGGCCATGGAGGCCGGATCCGCCCAGCCATCGTAGGTCCACAGCACTGGAATGAGTGCGGTGGCGAGCAGCGAGAGCGGCAGCGTAGTGCGCCCGGGCTGGTGGAAATGAGCCGCGCTGCCGCCGACCGCGGTGAAGGCCAGGAGACCGAGCGCCATCAGCAGCGCAAATTTCACCGCGGTCGTCGCACTCAACACCGCCGCGGCTCTCTGTACACCCAGGTAGTTGATCGCGCCGATCGCGACGATGGCGAGTGCAGCGATGTAATGCACCTGCAGTGCCGAGAGCGGCACGAAGTAGCCGAGATACTCGGCGAAGATCGTGGCGATCGCACCGAGTGCCGCGGCGCGGATGACGACCAGCTCGGTCCAGCCGAAGAGGAACGCGGGCAACGGGCCATAGCCCTCGAGCAGATAGGCGAAGATGCCGCCCGAGCGCGGCAGCGCGCCTGCGAGCTCGGCGACCGAGAGCGCGCCGCAGAGCGCAATGATGCCACCCAGCACCCAGCACAGAAGCATCGTGCCCGGTGCCTGCAGCTGTGCGGCAACCGTCGCCGGCACGCGGAAGATCCCGCTACCGATCGCCACTCCGACGGAGACGGCGATGGTCTGCAGCAGGCTCACCGAGCGCGGCATGCGCTCGCCCCATTGATCAGCCACCGTCGAGTCTCGCGGCCATGAGCTCCACCCAGTGGCACACCGGGAGTGAGGTGCCGTTGCGCAGATGTGCCAGGCAGCCGATGTTCGCGGTGGCGATGAGCTCGGGCGCATCGGCCTCGAGCGCACTCACCTTGGCGCGCAGCAGGCGCGTCGCGAGCTCCGGCTGAAGCAGCGAGTACGTGCCGGCCGAACCGCAGCACCGGCCCCCATCGGAGACCGTGGTAAGGGTAAAGCCTGCCGCCTGCAGCAGCGGCTCGACGGTGCCCGCGGCCCGCAGCGCGTGCTGCAGGGTGCAGGGTGCATGGAACGCCGCGCGCACGGGTGCACGCGTTCCTGCCGCAGCGCTCGCCTCCGCGAGCGCTGCACGCAGCGCGCCGGCATGAGCCGCGAGCAGCTGACCGATATCGCGCCCGAGCGCGCTCACGCGCGCGGCGCGATCGGCATAAGCGGGGTCGTCGCGCAGCAGCTGCCCGTAGTCGCACACCATCGCCGCGCAGGCACTCGCGGCGAACACCACCGCCTCTGCGCCGGCCTCGATGTGCGGCCAGAGCGCATCGATGTTGCGCCGCGCCTGGGCGCGCGACTCC